>NZ_JANMZA010000160.1:0-6175 GCF_031382685.1 Chamaesiphon sp. OTE_8_metabat_110
CTACCTTACCTTTGTGCGTGCTGATTACCACTATTATCTCCCCGATCGCCCGCAAACAACTGCGCGAAAAAGCCGAACGCAATGCCAGATCCCAATCTCACCTAGTCGAAGTAATCTCTGGCATCCAAACCGTCAAGGCTCAAAACGTCGAACTGCGATCTCGGTGGAAATGGCAAGAACGCTATACCCAATACGTGATGGCGGGATTCCAAACCGTAATTACCTTTACCACCGCCAATTCCGCCACCACCTTTCTCAATCAGCTCTCCAGCTTATTGGTGCTGTGGGTGGGTGCGTATCTAGTCCTCGACGGCAAACTTACCCTCGGACAACTGATCGCCTTTCGGATCATTTCTGGGTACGTCACTAGCCCCCTGCTGCGGCTAACGCAACTCTGGCAGAACTTCCAAGAAACCGCCCTATCACTCGAACGGATTGCCGATATTCTGGATACGCCGATGGAATCCACCGATATCGATCGGGGCAATATTCCCATGCCCACGATTCGCGGTAAAGTTAAATTCGATAATGTCTCCTTCCGATTTGCCACAACTGGCCCGCTCAATCTCGATGGCATCAGTTTAGAATTTGCCGCTGGTAAATTTATCGGCATCGTCGGTCAAAGTGGCTCTGGTAAAAGTACGCTGATGAAACTCTTACCCCGACTCTACCCACTCGAATCGGGGCGCATCTTAGTCGATGATTATGATATCGCCAAAGTCGAACTCTACTCTCTTCGCCAACAAATCGGTATCGTCCCCCAAGATACCCTACTATTTGAAGGTAGTGTCCAGGAAAATATCGCCCTCAACTATCCCGACGCCACTACCGACCAAATCATTCAAGCCGCTAAAGTTGCCTACGCCCATGACTTCATCATGGAGCTGCCCAATGGCTACAACTCCTCCGTCGGCGAACGCGGATCGGGCTTATCCGGCGGACAACGCCAACGAATTGCGATCGCTCGGACGATCCTCCAGAACCCGCGCCTACTGATTCTCGATGAAGCCACCAGCGCCCTCGACTATGAATCCGAAAACCACGTCTGTACGAATATCGCTGACGCTTTTGCCGGGAGAACGGTCTTTTTTATCACCCACCGCCTGACGACAATTCGCAATGCGGATATTATCTTGATGATGGATCGCGGTATCGTCGCGGAACTCGGCACCCATGCGGAACTGATGGCATTGCAAGGACGATATTATTGTCTCTACCAACAACAAGAGTCTCAGCTCTAAATTTGTAGCGATTAGTTCGCGTAGCGTCTCGCAGAGATGGCACGCTTTGCGAACGATCGGTCTAGAGATTGCTTAGCGTACCGCAGAATCAAATCAAACAGCTCGATCGATTCAAGCATTTTAAACTCTTATTCATTCAATTATTTCGTAGGGTGGGCAATGCCCGCAGACAATTTTTGACATAGTAACGTGGATATTGAGAGTGGTTAAAATCGCTCGATTATTGAAGAGATTGCTCGATCGCACAACGTACCGTAGGTAATCGAATTAAGCAGTTTAAACTCCTATTGCTTCGGCTCTGAACTACGTTTCTCTCTATTTCCGAATTAGTACGCCCCAAATTACCAATAGTAGGAGTGCGATATAACTACCCACAAAAATCCATTCCTGCCAAGTGTCTTGAGTCTCCATCGTCATAAATCTCGATCGCTATTTCCACATTATATTTCCTAACTAGCGACAACTGCACCTACACCTGAAGTTTCAGAGACGGTTCCTACCTCTGTAACTCTATTGGATCGGTTGACTAATATACAAAGATGTGCATATTTAGGATAGCTCGATCGAAGCTCTTCAGGTGGAAAAGTGTCTATCATTAAAACTAGGTCAAATGAAAATATAAACCAAATAGCAGGTCAGACATGGATATTTTTTCAAATACCGTCGCCCTATCGCGAATGCAGTTTGCTTTCACAGCCATTTTTCACATGCTGTGGCCTGTTTTGACAACAGGGATGTCTATTTATCTAGTCATCATCGAAGGACTGTGGCTTAAGACCCGCGACCCGGATTATTACTATCACCTTCGCTTTTGGTCGAAGCTGTTTATCTTGAACTTTGGGATTGGGGTTGCCACGGGGCTGCCATTAGAGTTTCAGTTTGGCACTAACTGGGGGCCTTTATCCGAAGCTGTCGGGGACTTTTTTGGTAGTGTGTTGGGGTTTGAAGCTTCGATGGCGTTTATGCTCGAAGCTGGTTTTTTAGGGATTATGATTTTTGGTTGGGGACGAGTGGCACCGCCAATTCACTACTTGGCAACGATCATGGTGTCTTTTGGTGCCAACCTGTCAATATTTTGGATTCTATCAGCCAATTCTTGGCTCCAGACGCCTGCTGGTGGCGAGATGGTCGATGGCAAGTTTATCGTGAGCGATTATTTTCAGGCAATTTTGAATCCATTTATGGTCAAAAGTGTCGCTCACATGTTCTTGGCGACGCTAGAAACATCCCTATTTATGATCGGTGGGATTAGTGCTTGGTATATTCTCAAAGACCGCAATACCGCATTTTTTAGTCGCTCGCTCAAGATTGTTCTCGCCACGGCGATTGCGGTGGCACCGATTCAAATTTATGCCGGACATCTGAGCGCCGAGCATGTGGCTTTTTATCTTCCGTCGAAGCTAGCAGCGATGGAGTCGAAATGGGAAAGCTCTCCAGCGGGTCAGCCTGCGGACTGGAGCTTGCTAGCCATCCCCGATGAAGCCAACAATCGCAACTCGTGGGAATTAACCGTGCCGAATGGGTTGGGTTATATCTTAGAGTTTCGCAAAAATCTGTCTGAACCCGTACCGGGATTGAATGAATGGGAGCGCCAAGATCGCCCCAAAATGGTGGGACTGATTTATTATTCCTTCCGGGTAATGATTGCCATCGGCTTCTTTTTAGCCGCAGTGATGCTGTGGAACGTGTTGGAATGGTATCGGGGCAATCTGGCACCCGACAAGATTAGCGCCCAAAAATGGTTGATGCGCCTGTGGATGTTTTCGGCACCTTTGGGTTATATTGCGATCGAGGCTGGTTGGGTCGTACGCTGTGTGGGTCGCCAACCATGGGTACTTTACGATCGCATTCGCACGGCAGATGGCGTCTCAAATGTCCCGCCGACTAATGTCCTCACATCCTTGATTTTCTTTATGGTCGTCTATTCGATCTTACTAGTGACAACGCTCTACTTTGCCAGTCGAATTATCGGCGCAGGGCCAAAGCTGAATCTGCCAATACCAGGCGATGACGGTCAATTTATCCTCAGAACCGAACCCGCAGAATCGGTACCAGACCGCCGACCAGTCGAAGCGCAGCAGTAGTTAGGGGATAGGGAATAGGGGATAGGGGATAGGGAATAGAGGATATAGCAGTCCTATTTGATTTACAAGAGTATCGTAGGGTGTGTTATCGCGTAGCGTAACGCACCGAAGAAGAATCAACCTCACGAATCATTTAAGATCGCTATAGCTCCGATAACCTAATCCTGTAAATCCTCAAATCCGACAAATCCTGGTAAATCAGAGGAGTTTTTATGGACGCACTGTTACATTTTCTGCCGCAAGTTTGGTTTGTGATTTTAGGCTTGTTTTTGTTTTTATATGTGATGTTGGATGGGTTCGATTTGGGGGTGGGCATCCTTTCACTCACTAGTTCCGATGAAGAACGGCGCGGCTTGTTAATGACTAGTTTGGGCAATATTTGGGATGCCAATGAAACCTGGCTAGTAGTGATGGCTGGTGCCTTATTTGGGGCATTTCCGCTTGCCTACAGTACGATTCTGACGGCTTTGTATATGCCCATTTTTATGATGATTTTTGGGCTGGTATTTCGAGCGGTAGCGTTTGAATTTCGCGAGCATTCCAATAATAAATTATTCTGGAATTATGCTTTTGGTTTAGGTAGTTTCTTGGCTGCTTTAGGTCAAGGTTTCGCGCTCGGTAGTACGATCGAAGGAATTACCGTCGATGCTAAGGGTCATTTTGCTGGTTCGACTTGGGATTGGCTGGATTGGCGATCGCTATTAGTAGCCCTAACCTTGATTCAAGGTTATGTATTGATCGGTTCTACCTATCTAATCTTGAAAACCGAAGGCGAACTACAAAAGACTCATTATAAGACTGCCAAAATCGCAACTATTACGACATTTATTGGCGCAGTTCTAATTACGATCGTCACGCCAACATTTTACGAGGCACTGCGGACGCGGCTATTTGCTCCGCCGATGGTTTATGTATTTGCAGCGATTCCCGTTCTCGGCGGATTGTTGGTTTGGCTGCTGCTTAGAAGTATCGATCGCGAAGAAGAACGCACGCCATTTATCTGGACAATTTTGATTTTCTTGTTGAGCTTTCTCGGTCTAGGATTGATTATTTTCCCCTACGTTATTCCTACCCAAGTCACGATTTATCAAGCGGCTGCTTCACCCAGCGCCTTAGTATTTATGCTGACATTTGTGGGTGTGCTAATTCCAATTATGATCTTCTACAACATCTATAACTATGTCGTGTTCAGGGGCAAGGTTGTTACTGCTGTTGAATACGATTGAGGAATTTTAGCTTCTAGATCTAACTTTAAAAAGAGGGAGAAAACTTCCTCTTTTTTATGTATCTAGCGATCGCCGAAAGCTAAAACCCAACTTCAAACAAGTTGTCAACCATAAAAATCCAATCCCATAGCCAGCAATAATATCAGTCGGATAATGTACGCCTAAATATAAGCGACTCAAGCCGATCGAGATAATTAAGCTACTCGCGATCGCACAAATGTATAATTTAAACTGAGGCAACTCTTTGGCTAAGATATAAGCCAGAAAGCCATACACCACCATCGAGCCGACAGCATGACCGCTAGGAAAAGAAAATGTCGGATCTGCGATTAGTCTCGGCCATAATTCAGGACGTGGTTTGGCAAAAAATAACTTCATTTCCTGATTGATTATGATACCACCCGCACACACGATCGCAAATCTAATCGCATCCGAGTAGCGCCGCTTGATGAGCAGCCAGACGCTCGTAGTCAGAAAAATTGTAACGACTGTCGGCGGATCGCCCAGAGCCGTAAAAAACAACATTACTCGATCGAGTTGCGGAGTGGCAAATTGATGGAGCCATAATAAAAAAGATCGATCGAAACTAAATACTTCTTTTTCCCATACTTCGGTACACAGCCAAGCGACGATCGCCAAAATTAGTAAATAAACAATCAGCCATACACCTTGTCGTCGCAAGCTATCTATTAAATTATGACGATTGTGAAAATAGTGCATGGCACGATCGATCCGATGCGATTGTGAAATTAATGAGTGGTAACAAAATCAGTTATGATTTAACATACATCTGGCGGCAATTGAGACTTAGAATCTGGTTTTAGCTTCTGCGATATCGAGTCTTCAAGACTCTGACGCGAGATCTCTTTGCCGATATTGAGATTTTTAGAATTATTGAGAAATACCACTCGATCGATCTCAGGGAAAGCAAGTAAATAAAATAGTAGCTGAATTACAGGTACTTCTACTGCTGATTGAGTCGCTAGCGAGCCACCGTCGAAATTACTGATATCCTCAACTTTTATAAATGCGTAAATAACTTTGATTTCTAGATCGGGTTGGCGATGGTGGCGCAGAGTAGTGATGACAGATTCACCTTGCGAACTTTGGCAGATATAATACGTCGTCTGTGGTAGAGTTGCGGCGACCTGTTGTAAGATTGGCGCGATCGCCATCACGCTCATGCGGCTCTCAACATCTGGCGCACCGTCGATTAGTTTTTGGACTTGTTCTTCTAAATTCATAGGGGGATAGTGAATAGTGAATAGTGGATAGTGGATAGTGGATCGGGATTGGTGACGAGTTTAAATGTGAATAAAATCCTATGTGTCAATCTAGAACAACGTGCTTGCACGTTCTAAACACTATCCACTATTCACTATCCACTAGAGTAGTACTATCCCCACCCACCAGGTGGATCGATTACCATAGTTACGCTACGCGATCGGATAAAATAAGACCAATATTTGTGACAAATTTAGTCATACAAAGGGAAACAGCGGATGGGTAAAGTAGTAGGCATCGACCTGGGTACCACCAATTCAGTGGTAGCTGTGATGGAAGGTGGAAAACCAGTGGTAATCGCTAATGCAGAAGGGATGCGTACCACACCCTCCGTCGTTGG
>NZ_JANMZA010000161.1:0-3523 GCF_031382685.1 Chamaesiphon sp. OTE_8_metabat_110
CCTGAACCAAAATTGGGCTAACCAACAACTCAGACTTGGCTTTTTCAGATTTTGCCACCTCAGCTAGAGCAAATGACTCATCAAAAATAGCCAAGAATTCTGATTGAGGTTCAGAAATGGGAAAAAGCTCACAGAACCGATTATTTGTTAACTTTAGATCGAACCTGTCTTTTACTAACTCTAAAGTAAAATTATTGTATGCCATTTACGTCACCTCAAATTAATTTGACTCACTAAGAGGTCTTTGGCACTAGCTCGATCTAGCGATTACTGCGGTAGATAACTTTGAATTTGCTGACCGTCGGCACCGTAGACTTCGATCGGGAGTTTAGCATTATCGCCGATCGCTTGAAGGGCATTGCCGAGGGTATTTACATGATTGAGGATGCCAGCTTTAGCATTGCCATCACCTTGACTAGCCGCAGCCATCGCCGTCTGTTTGACTGTCTGGGTATATAAGGACATCAAGCGGACGACGATCGATTTATTGCTGACTGTATAGGTACAAATCTGCGGGCTCCCGGCGCAAGTTCGTTGCAAGTCTCTAGTTGCTAAGGCGATTTTTTGAGCGTCTTTGAGCTGATTTTCGACCTGTTGAAAACTTTTGGTGTATTCCAGTGCTAGGGGTTGAGCTTGCGGATACATCGCACTCGTCTTGGGAATACTTTGGATCGCGACTACCGACTGATTCCATTGAGCGACGGCTTGAGGTAGTTGGTTATTTTTCTGGGCTAGTTTCGCCGATTCTGCTAGTTTGACGGCATTTTGATAGTTTCGATCGGCTTTATCCTCTTCTATAAATTTCTCTTGGGCAGCAAAAATCTGGGGTTGAGCGGACTTGAGTACTGCCTGTGCCGGGGTATAAGCAATAGTTGTCGCTGGAATGCTGCCTAGCTGACTGCTGACGGTATCCCATTGGGTTTTGACTCCCTGCCATTCGGTTAGGGATTTGGCGGTTGTCTGGGCTAATTTAGCGGCTTTGATACCTTCCATTGCCGACTTGAGTTTTTGTTCGGCAGTTGTTTCCATGCCGATTTGCTTATCGACGTCCACCAATCGCTCTTGGTAGTCGGTAAGTTTTTGCCGAGCAAGAGGATAAACTTGACTGGTTGTAGGAATTGTGCTAAGGCTAGAAATTGATTCCATCCACATCTGTTTGCTCTGTTGCCATTTTAAGAGCGTAATCGGTGGGGTTTTGACTAGTGTAGTTGCTTTGTAGGCTTGATTCATCGCCGCCACGGTCGTATCTAGCTCGGCTGTAACTGGGAGTGTGGCTTGGAGGGCATTTTGAGCGCTGCCATAACTTCCCGACCATGCGGGAATGGTACCGAGCGCATCGACACTTTGATGGAGCTGCTTTTGAGCGGTTAATACTTCTTGTCCGGTGGCTGTGGGATTTTTGAGAGCTGCCAGTGAAGATTTGGTGAGTTGGGTGGCGGTATTTAGCTCCGTACAAACAGAGAAGACGCAGGGACGAGTGCCCATATATCCGGCACCCGTACCGAGTGCCAGCAGTCCTAGACCCCCAAGGAGCGGCATGAGTAGCTTGTGACGTTTGGTAGCCGCAGGTGGGTAGGTTGAGGAAGCATCACCGTTTGCGAAGGAATGTTCGATGTCCGCGACAAAAGCGTCAGCATCGATCGTGACGAGTCGATCTGAATAGTCGGCGCGATCGTGGCGCGACACTGCACTTATCGGCTCACGATCGCTCGGTACGACCTCTGGTATTGTCGAAGGGATGGAATCGTTGTCCGGGCTATCGGCTGAAAGCTGGATGGGATTACCATTTTCTAGGTGTGGACGATCGCGATCCAAGGCGATCCGATCTTCGCGCATTCCTGTCATCGCGGGGGCGGCTTCGCCCGGTACGGTTTTGTTGACGAGGGGATAGACGGTAAAGCCTTGCTGGCTATAGGGGCGTCGATCGCCTTCGGTACGGAGGTATAGTTTGACCGCTAAGGGCGTTTTCGGTTCTTCGGCTTGCAGGGCACGTTCTAGCACGCTAAAGGTATCGGGAATATCGACGGACACTTCAGCCGGGTGTTGGGCGAGTACCCACAGGGTATCGTCTTTGTATAGGCACTGCACCCGGAATGGAATAATCCGCCCTAAGTGAGCGTGAAGAGAGTTTTGCAGAAAACACTCTAAAATTTTGAGGTCATCCAGGCGCGTAGCTGATTGCATATATTAACCGAAAGTTATCGGCGGAAATTCAATATGGTTGAGACTAAGCTAGTAAGTATGGGTGTATAGATACTTATCGGGTCGCGACCTGATGAGACTTTAGAGTTTCAGCCGATTGCCCTCAACTAGCGGTTCAGTTGATAATTGTTACATTATGATATCTCAAAATCTTACCAAATCGATCGGACGATCGAGATTTGAGTGCAAACATACCGAAAAAAATTCATGGCGGTCGCAATTTTGATAAATCGCTTGCCATGAATTTTAAGGGTATTAGGCTCAAGCCTAACTGGACAGCATTAACCGTTGAGCGAGTATCGCCTGGTTGCGTCTATTTAAGGGCAACTTTACCGCCAGCTTCTTCGAGCTGTTTCTTGGCATCGTCAGCGGCTGCTTGGGGTACGCCAGTGAGGACGTCTTTAGGAGTGGATTCCACCAAGTCTTTAGCTTCTTTCAAGCCCAAGCCAGTGATCGCGCGGACGACTTTGAGGACGGCAATTTTCTTGCTCTCATCAGCCAATCCTTCGAGGACGACGTTGAATTCAGTTTTGACTTCAGCTTCTTCGGCAGGAGCGGCACCAGGAGCAGCCATCGCTACGCCGACGGGCGCAGCAGCACTGACGCCAAAAGCTTCTTCGATTTGCTTGACTAGTTCAGCCGCTTCGAGCAAGCTGAGGGTTTTTAACTGTTCTAAGATGGTATCGGTTGCAGCAGACATGTGTTGTTTCCTAAATATGGGTGAAAATTGGGACTGGGTAAAAAGCTTTGCGCTCTAACCTTTGTCAACGTGCGCTTGAAGGCTCCGAGCGATCGAAGCAGGTACTTCTTTGACACCGATCGCGATTTTCGCGGTGACGGAGTTGAGGGCACCAGCAATTTGCGCCATGAGTTGTTCTTTGGAAGGTAGATCGCCGATCGCTTTGACATCAGCGCCAGTGAGGGCTTTACCTTCCATTACGCCACCGTGGAGTTCGGTTTTCTTGGTCGCTTTTTGGAAGTCATGGTAAGCCTTGATCGAGCCACCAATGTCATCTTTGAGCAATAAGAATGCCGAAGAACCTTGGAGTAGTGGTTCTAATGCTTGCCAATCGGCGTTACCTTCGATCGCTTTACCCATCAGGGTATTTTTAGTGACCGTACAGGTGCCGCCTTTGGGACGGAGCCGACGACGGAGGTCGGTGATTTCTGCCACGGTGAGACCTTGGTAGTTAATCACTGCCACCATTGTCGCTTCACTCAAGTCTTGCTTGAGCGTGGCGACGATCGCTTGTTTGTTTGCTAGGGTTCTCCCCATAAAATGCTTACCTCTCGATCGATCGAGTTTTGGGTGTGAACGGGG
>NZ_JANMZA010000173.1:0-7590 GCF_031382685.1 Chamaesiphon sp. OTE_8_metabat_110
CGATAATTCAGTTGAAGCGATTACCTAACGGTAGGCTGCGCCAACGATCGATTCTTATCGGTACGATCGAGTTTTATCGATATCTTTATTATAACTATCGGAGAATAACTGTGGGGAAGTTTTAGCATATCTTCACTTCGATCCGGTCGATAAAGGGGACGATCGTTGGCGCAGCCTACCGTTAGGTAATCGTCCCCTGCTATTAACCTAGAATAGCAATTACGCCGCAATAAACTTCATCGAGATGCCGTTCATACAGTAGCGTAAACCCGTTGGTTTTGGCCCATCTTCAAATACATGTCCTAAATGTCCGCCGCAGCGATGACAATGGACTTCGGTGCGAGTAGAAAAGAACGACTTATCGACGGAAGTTTCGATCGCGCCAGGAATCGGATCGTTGAAGCTCGGCCAACCAGTGCCACTGTTAAACTTGGTATCGGAGACAAATAGCGGTAAATCACAGCCAGCGCAGACAAACTGACCTTTCCCGTACTCTTTGTCCAAAATACTGGTACCAGCGCGTTCTGTACCATGTTTTCGCAATACACTAAACTGTTCGGGAGTCAGGATTTGTTTCCACTCTTCGTCAGTTTTGGTAATTTCAAATTCGCCTTGTGTCTTTGTCATTGGGGGTGTCTTGGTGGCTAAAAAATAAAGTCCGGTTGCTGTACCGATCGGTAACAACGCAGCCGATAATAGAGTTCGTCTTTGCATCTGCTTAGGATCGTCGAGATCTTTAAATAAATACCTCGCTTGCCACCTATATTGAGAAATTTGCGATTACCTATATTTTAACAATTATTTAGAAGATTAGGCTTTGGGCTTTAGGCTTTAGGAGTAAAAGCAATATCAAGCACTCCCCCCGTCCCCTCGTCCCTCCATCTCCCCATCCCCCCATCCCCTTATGCAATTCCCCGATCTCAACACCCTCTCCCTCGCCCAACAAGTCGCTCAAATGGTTGTCGTTCGAGCTTCCAGCCACTTATTCGACCATCAGATTCAGTATCCCGAATTTGGCGAACGCGATCGAGCTACACTCAAACATTGGATCGGCGATCTCGGTGTGGGTGGGGTAATCTTTTGGGGTGGGAATGCTGGCGAACTTACCCTCCGCATCCAACAGTTACAAGCCTGGGCGACATATCCCTTACTAATCGCCGCCGATATTGAAGAAGGGGTCGGGCAAAGGTTTACAGGTGGTACCTGGTTTCCGCCGCCAATGGCGCTGAATGCGATCGCGCAGACAGATTTACCAAAGGCGATCGAGTATGCTCGTCAAATGGGCGCGATTACCGCTCAGGAAGCCCTTGCAGTGGGCATAAATTGGATTTTGGCTCCAGTAGTCGATGTGAATAATAACCCCGCTAATCCGGTGATTAATATTCGAGCATTTGGGGAGACTCCCGATATTGTGAGTCAGTTAGCTACTGCCTACATTCGCGGAGCGGCGGCATATCCGGTTTTAACCTGCGCCAAGCATTTTCCCGGTCACGGGGATACGGGCGTAGATTCGCACTGGGAGTTGCCCGTAATACCCCACGATCGGGCGCGATTGGACTCGATCGAGTTCCCCCCATTTAAAGCGGCAATTCAGGCGGGTGTCGATAGTATCATGAGTGCCCATTTAATGATTCCCGCCCTCGATCCCGAACTGCCAGCAACGCTTTCGCCCAGAATTATGACTGAGGAATTACGGCATAATTTAGGCTTTGACGGGTTGATTAGTACCGACGCGCTAGTTATGGGGGCAATTGCCGATCGCTATGGGGCGGATGATGCGCCTGTGATGGCGGTGGCGGCTGGTTCGGACATTATTTTGATGCCTGTAGATCCCGAAATTGCGATTCAGTCCGTGTGTCATGCGGTGGAGTCGGGGCTGATTGGTGCCGAACGGATTAAAGAGAGTGTCGGGCGGATTTGGAGAGCCAAACAGAAGTTATTTCAAAATTGGGATGGTGCTACCCTCACTCAATCGCCTGTAAATAGTCAACCCGCTGCTTTTACTACTCTTGCCGAACCGCAAACGATGGCTGTTGCCGATCGAATATTACAAGACTCGATCGTGACTCAGGGCAATTTGCCCCTCAAGCCAAGTTCTGGTAAGAATATCGTCGTCTTAGAAGAGATTTTAGATACTACCTTCCTCAGTCGTAGTACTCCAGCCATCACCATCCCCACCAAACTCGGCTACCAGCTTCAATTACTCAACCGTCATAGCCCGACGATTACCATCGCGCCTGAAGATTCAGCTATTTTGCAACTTTTCATTCGGACTAGTCCATTTTCGGGTGGGTTAGGAATTACATCTGTGGCGAAACAGTTATTTCAACAGTTATTAGCCAACAACCAATTACAAGGATTAATTATTTATGGCAGTCCTTATTTAATGGCAGATTTCGCACAACTGTTACCACCCGCAATCCCCTGCGTATTCTGCTACGGACAAATGGCGGCGGCACAATCGATCGCGTTGACAAGATTATTCGGGTTGCCCGATTGACGATCGACTTATATCGATATATTTTTCAGACAAAGTGTATATTACAATACATTAATCACTAGATGAATTAGTTAATAATTTTCATACATATACAGATTAATTATTCCAGCTTGGAATCGATTGCCAGTATTGCTGAGCCTTGATTTCTGCGGAATTAATTTGGGTCGGATTTTGCCGATCGAATTATCGCTACATACCCAGTGAGGATTAATGTATGGCTAGGGACACAGTGACATTAGCAAGATTGGAAAAATCCAAGCGACACTACAATTATTGGGTTGTTAATAACACATTAAAAGATTATTTCTGACGTTATGCGCCGCGATCGTTTTGAAGCCGATCTTTATTTACAGTTGTAAATAAAGATCTCCGCAGTAACTCAAACCAACCCACATATCCTAGCTTCCAACCATGCCAAAAACTCTATTCCAAGTAGACCTGACCAAATCGATGGACAAGCAGGACATGCCGGGACACAACCGCTGGCATCCGGACATCCCCGCCGTCGCCTCCGTCAATCCTGGGGACATCTTTCGGATCGAGTGCAAAGACTGGACGGACGGACAGATAAAAAACAACGATAGCCCCGACGATATCCGCGATGTCGATCTGAGCGTCGTGCATGTCCTGAGTGGACCAATTTGGGTAAATGGAGCCGAACCGGGCGATATTCTCGTCGTCGATATCCTCGACATCGGTGCCTTACAGGGCGATGAATGGGGCTTTACTGGTATTTTTGACAAAAACAACGGCGGTGGCTTCCTGACTGACCATTACCCCAAGGCGGCTAAGGCAATTTGGGACTTAGAAGGGATTTATACCAAATCTCGCCATATCCCTGGCGTGCGCTTTGCAGGTATTACTCACCCTGGATTGATCGGCTGTGCGCCATCCCACGAGCTGCTAGCGACCTGGAACAAACGCGAACGGGAATTGGTGGCAACTCAGCCCGACAGGCGCACTTATGGGGCGGGTTTTGCGGGAGATCTGCCTGTCTTGGCGACGTTACCCAATCCGACGAATGCAATTTTGGGGACTTTACCAGGAGCGGAATTCGATCGAGTCGCCGCTGAAGCCGCCCGCACTGTGCCCCCGCGCGAACATGGTGGCAATTGCGATATCAAGAATCTCTCCCGAGGTACCAAGATTTATTTTCCCGTCTACGTCGAAGGTGCCAAATTATCGATGGGTGATATTCATTTTTCCCAAGGTGACGGGGAAATTTCTTTCTGTGGCGCGATCGAAATGTCGGGATTTATCGACTTACATGTCGAGATTATCAAAGGTGGCGTGGAGAAATATGCGATGGTAAATCCGATTTTCAAACCCGGTCCGGTCGAACCACATTATTCGGAATACCTAGTCTTTGAAGGCATTTCCGTCGATGAATTTGGCAAACAATACTTTATGGATGTGCATATTGCCTATCGTCGTGCTTGTTTGAATGCGATCGAGTATCTCAAGAAATTTGGATTTACAGGCGAACAAGCCTATCTCCTCCTCAGTTGCGCCCCCGTCGAAGGTCGAGTCAGCGGGATCGTCGATGTCCCCAATGCTTGTTGTACCGTCGCTATTCCTACTGCAATATTTGACAAGAATATATTGCCTGTTTGATAAATTTATTACTCTCAATTTGAGTTAGTAATTAGCTCGATCCCAAGTGGTGGGCAATGCCCTTAGAATTAGCTGAAACCTATGTGGTAGGCAGTGCCCACCCTACTTTTTCTATAATTCTCAATTCTCAATTCTCAATTCTCAATTCTCAATTACTCCCATGCCTCTATACGAATTTCGCTGTAACGACTGCGGCATCTTTGATGAATGGCGCACGATGACAGAAAGTAGCAATCCCGCTCATTGCCCAGAATGCCAAACAGCAGCAAGGCGAATTTTTTCAAATGTTGGCATTCAATTAAATGGTGCTTTGCGACTGAGCAAAACAGCAAACCCCGAACCACAATTGGTGAAAAAAACCGATCTAGATCCCGCACAACGCGCCAGAGCGAAAAGTCATGGTGGTCGCCCGTGGATGATTAATCACTAGTCATCTTTACCCTTCGATGGCTTCTCTGTCGAGAAGGTGATGTTGGTTGGTTTTGGTTGCCGATGGCGACAATTTATCGCTGCTCGCCGTGCTTTGTCTAATTCCTGTGTATCGGCAACAAAAGTTGTCAGTCGTTGCCACCACCACACGTAAAAGGCTGGAATTGCCAGCGGTTGGGTTGCCAACTCTGAGAGTTCTAATGCTCGACGGTAGACTGACAGGGGACTTGCTTCAGATGGAGGTTGTTGGAATAAGGAGATCGAGCGACGCTTGAGCTGCTGCTGGAGGTGGCTGGCTCCCTGTCGGAGACAACCCATGCAGATGTCGCCGACGATCGATCCATCATCATGACAGAGCAAAGTACCCAATCTATTGCTAGTAAACGAATGCTGGCAAGCCACACAATCTAATCGATGCTCCAGGGGAGTGGGCTTTCCGCCAACGAGCCAACCAGTGCGTCGTTGTAGTTGAATTTTCATATTAACTGGTGGTGCTTAACCCTCGCTCGAAATTTAATTAGTTAGTTAACTCTAGTTCGATCGCACTTCTAGAGTATCCGATCGGTACGCCTACAGTTTGAATACTTTGGCAATTCTTAAGCTGTAGATCGATTACCTCGCGGCGCGGCTACGCCAACGAGAATTTGCTGCTGTGGAAATAAAAATACGGTAAGCTGAACCGATCGACCATGATGGTTCTATCTTGCCCATTTTATGGAGTAAACATAGCTAGTAGTCTACGCATGTAAATATAGGGAAGAGATGGGGGATGGGGGATGGGGGACGGGGGATGGGAGCGCCCAGATCTTCACTCCCTGCGAGGAGTAAGCCAATCTCGTTGGCGTAGCCTCTGTCTTGTCTTGACGCGCTCGACCTGGAGGGAACCTCCGCGTGATTTCAGTCGCTCCCCTGGAAAAAATCGCGCTTTGGGTATAATTTGCAGTGTTTACAAATCGAGCTACGTGGCATCTGCGATGAATAGTCCGAGCAAACTTTATTATAATAGGATGCGACAATATCTCGAACTAAGTAACTAGTTAAGGGATCTCGATCGATATTTTGACAATACTCTAGATAACTCCTTACTAAACGATTCCGATGACAAGTACCTTTCTCGCACGTCTCCACAGTCCCGAACGTCCCGTCATCGTCTTCGATGGAGCGATGGGTACCAATCTCCAAGTCCAAAACCTCACGGCGGCTGACTTCGGAGGTGCCGAGTATGAAGGTTGTAATGAATATCTCGTCCATACCAAGCCGGAAGCTGTTGCAAAAGTGCATAAAGACTTTTTGGCGGCGGGTGCGGATGTCATCGAAACCGATACCTTTGGCGGTACTTATCAAACCTTAGCGGAGTATGGACTAGAAGACCAGGTTTATTATCTCAACAAGACTGCTGCCGAACTCGCCAAAAAATGTACGGCGGAATTTTCGACACCTGAGAAGCCGCGATTTGTGGCTGGATCGATCGGTCCTGGTACTAAGTTACCTTCGATCGGGCATATTAGTTATGAAGAGCTAGAGCAAGCATACACCGAACAGGCTACGGGCCTGTATGACGGTGGTGTAGATCTATTTCTGATTGAGACTTGTATGGATGTGCTGCAAATTAAAGCAGCAATCAATGGACTTGAGGTGGTTTTTAAAAATAAAGGGGCCAGAATCCCGATTATGGTGTCGGCGACGTTTGAAAATCCCCAGGCGACGATGTTGTCGGGTAGTGATATTGCGACATTATTAACGGCACTGCAACCATTCCCGATCGATATTCTAGGCTTAAATTGTGCGACTGGACCAGATTTAATGGCTCCCCATATCAAGCACCTGTGCGAACAATCGCCATTCGTCGTTTCTTGTGTCCCAAATGCGGGATTACCAGAAAATATTGGCGGACACGCTCATTACAAATTAACGCCTGTCGAACTCAAATTGGCGATGTATAAATTCGTCGAAGATTGGGGTGTACAGGTAATTGGTGGTTGTTGTGGTACGCGTCCAGAACATATTAAAGCATTGGCGGAAATTGGTTCTACTTTACAAGTCAAAGAACGTCATCCTGAATTTGAACCAGCGGCATCTTCATTGATGTCAATCCAGCCTTATCATCAGGATAATTCGTTCCTGATTATCGGCGAACGCTTGAATGCCAGTGGCTCGAAAAAGTGTCGCGATTTATTAAACGAAGAGAACTGGGATGGTTTAGTTTCACTTGCTAAATCGCAAGTTAAAGAAGGTGCCCATATTCTCGATGTCAACGTTGATTATGTTGGACGCGATGGTGTGAAGGATATGCACGAGGTGGTTTCTCGCGTGGTAAATAACGTTAGCTTGCCGCTGATGTTGGATTCCACTGAGTGGGAGAAAATGGAAGCCGGATTAAAAGTAGCTGGTGGTAAATGTTTAATGAACTCCACCAACTATGAAGATGGCGAAGAACGCTTCTATAAAGTATTGGAAATTGCCAAGAAATATGGTGCGGGAATTGTCATCGGGACGATCGATGAAGAAGGCATGGCACGCACCGCCGAGCGGAAATTTGCGATCGCCCAACGTGCCTACCGAGCAGCGGTAGAATATGGTATTCCTGCCTATGAAATTTTCTTCGATCCTTTAGCACTGCCAATTTCCACCGGAATTGAAGAAGATCGCGAAAATGGCAAAGCCACTGTTGAATCAATTAAAATGATTCGCGAAAATCTACCCCAGTGTCACGTTCTATTGGGACTATCAAACATCTCCTTCGGTCTAAATCCCGCTGCGCGGCAAGTATTGAACTCGATGTTTTTGCATGAGTGTATGAATGCGGGTATGGATGCGGCAATTGTCAGCCCGAATAAAATCTTACCACTCGCTAAAATCACCCCCGAACATCAAGAAATTTGTCGGAATCTGATTTACGATCGAAGACAATTCGACGGTGATATTTGCACCTACGATCCACTCGGTTTGCTCACCACCATGTTTGAAGGAGTAAGTACCAAACGTGATAAAGCTGAGGATGATAAACTCCCGCTCGAACAGAAACTTACTCGCCATATTATCGACGG
>NZ_JANMZA010000221.1:0-6345 GCF_031382685.1 Chamaesiphon sp. OTE_8_metabat_110
GTAATCTCGCAGAATTATCGATTTTTGTGTGGTCTCTACAACAAACTACTTATCTGAAAGTGTTTCGCTGGGCGGATCGATCGATTTCTGGTGAGGGTGCGATCGTGAAGGAGTTGACACAGAAATTACGGTTAGAATTTCCCCCGACACATCCCGCGCCACCAGCGATCGATCTCAGCGATAAGTCTATTTTTGAGGCGCTGGAGCCTTATTACCCGACGACGGTGAAATATTTTCAGAAGATGCCTAATGGGGAGGCGGATCTGCAACGGGTGTACTGGTGGGAAAAACGCTGGCGGGAGGGGGTGAAAAATCCCCAGCAGCCGAAGCAGGTGTTATTTCAGGTTGAGGATACGTCGCACTTGACAGCATCGTTACCGGATCGATCGAGGTACGATCTGATTTATATCGGTGGTGCGTTGGGTGTGATTCATGCGGCGGTGATGGCGCGATTGGGTTATCGGGTGCTGTTGCTGGAGCGGTTGCCTTTCGGGCGGATGAATCGGGAGTGGAATATTTCTCGCGATGAGTTTCAGCGGCTGATCGATCTGAATTTGTTTACTCCAGCAGAGTTTGAAGGGGTCATCGCCCGAGAGTATCTGGATGGGTTTAGTAAGTTTTTTGATGCTAATAATCCGCCCAATTGTCAGGCGAAGATCCTCGCTACGCCGACGGTGTTAAATATTTGTCTGGATGCTGAGGCACTATTGCGCGTCTGCGGGGACAAATTGCGCCAAGCGGGTGGGGAAATCTGGGATGAGACGGAATTTAGCCGTGCGGATATTTCGGAGCGGGAGACGGTCATTACCAGCCAGCATTTGCCAACTGGGAAGACGCGGATTGCACGGGGACGGTTGTTGGTAGATGCGATGGGTACTGCATCGCCGATTGCATGGCAGTTAAATGGCGTTCATGCTTTTGATAGTGTCTGTCCGACTGTAGGTGCGGCGATCGCCAGTGGCTTTGAGCCGGAGGTGTGGGATGCTAAATATGGGGATGTACTATACAGTCATGGGGATATCTCGCGGGGACGGCAATTGATTTGGGAGTTATTTCCCGGCGCGGGTGAGGAAATTACGGTGTATTTATTCCATTACCATCAAGTGAATCCTGAGAATCCTGGCTCGTTGCTGGAAATGTATGAGGATTTCTTCACGATTTTGCCGGAGTATCGACGGTGCGACATGGATAAGCTGGTGTGGCGGAAGCCGACGTTTGGCTATATTCCCGGCCACTTTACGGTCAGTAGTACCGATCGAGTGGTAGCATTCGATCGACTGATTGCGATCGGCGATGCAGCTTCCCTTCAGTCACCGCTAGTTTTCACCGGATTTGGTTCGCTAGTTCGCAATCTCCCCCGTTTGACTCACCTGCTCGATACCGCGCTCAGACACGATTTGCTCGATACCAGCGCTCTCAATCGGATTCGCGCCTATCAAAGCAATGTCGCGGTAACTTGGCTATTTTCTAAGGGGATGATGGTACCGACGGGGATGTCGTTACCACCAGCACGGATTAATGCGACGCTAAATACTTTCTTCGGGTTGCTAGCAAATGAACCGCCAGAGGTTGCGGATACATTTATTAAGGATCGGACTGATTGGGTGACGTTCAATCGGCTGGCGCTCAAAGCAGCGGGACAAAATCCGGCGCTATTATGGTGGATCTGGCAAATTGCGGGAGCGAAGGATATCTTCCGCTGGTTGGGTAGCTATATTATTTTCGGGCTAAACGCGATCGTCAATTTCCTGTTTAGCAGTTGGATTCCAGCGTTAGCAATCCAAATTCAACCTTGGCTGGAAGCTAAATCTCCCCGGCTCTGGTTGCGGCTACTCGCTTTTAGTTACAGTCTCAAAGCAGGTACGCAGTCACCACCAACCCCGCCAGCCGCTCCCAATCTCAGTAACAGTGATTCTGTAACTGTGGGCTAACATTTCTTCCTTTTGGACGATAACGATCGCCAGCAGTTTCGATATATTGAAGACGATCGACGATTTAACTAATCGCTGGCTGAGTCTTCATTATTAATCGGCGATCGATTGTTAACCCAGAGGAACGAGCAGATGCAAGATCCAGAATTGGATTCCTTAATTGATTCATTAGCCGAAGAGAATACGGATGAAGATGCCTATCGATCGGAAGTAAATGGCGATGAAGCTGTCGGCGGCAGTACCGCAGTTCCCAGTCAAAATGACACTGAAGAATTAGCAGAAGCTGTCGGTATCGATATTGAAGAAGGCTCGCCTTTAGCCATTGAAGAAACGATCGAAGCACGCGATCGCGATCGCTGGGAATTAGATCCAGATTCGGTTGCCGATAGTTAGACAAGATCAAATTTTCAGAGAGTGCATTTAACCCTAGTTTTGCCATAATCTCAGCAATCAGCATCCATTGCCGCTAGACGCTGGATTTCTGCTGTGAAGATCTCCGTGCCAACCATCCGGGATGTGGATAAAGCGGATTGAGCTTGCTTACCGATTGCCAAATCTTCTAGCCGTTCGAGTCGATCGATTTCGATCTCTACGCCATCTAACAGTCGATCTTCATCATCTGCCATCTCTTGAGTATAAGCTTCTAGATGTTGGGGATTATCCAGAATATCTTTAATAATTAAGTCTAAAAATAAAGCGAGCATTAATTTAAATTAATTTAACTCGTACTGTATTATTCTTCACTCTCAAATAAACTTTCTAAATCTTGGCGAGCATTAACTACACGCACAATTTCTAGTCCATCATCGATTAAACGATATAGAACGATATGGCTCTGAAGTGGGATACCGCGCAGATCGAATCGAATATGTGAGTAGCTTCTACCCATCGCTGGAAAAGTGGCTAGATTTCGACATTTTTTAGTGAATTCTTGCAGAAACTGTTCGCCAGCATTGACATTATGCTCTAAAAAATAGTCGGAAATATCATCGAGATCGCGCATGGCACTGGGCGCAATCGAACAGCGAATCATCAAGTTGTTTCCCGCGCTGACTGAAACTTTTGTTGTAGTCGCTCGATTACTAGATCTAGCTCAACTCCTTCTCCTCGATCGAGTTCGGCTATGGCGACATCTACTTTTTGGCGAGTGTCTTCAATCCAGCTTTGATATTCTCGTTCCCGTTCCAATAGCTTAAAAGCCTGAGCTACCGCCTCCTCAGCAGATTTAAACCTACCTCGATCGATTTGTGATTGGATAAACTGCTCTTGCTCTGGCGAGAGTGCAATATTCATACCAACTATCTCCCATTTTAAATAAAGCTTGACGCGTTCATTCCCATTTTAATCTGGGTCTAGCCATAGTTACTACTATGCACTTGGAAGTCAAAGGATGTTAGTAGTCGATCGCGATACCCCAAACCCGATATACTAGCCACTAGCATCCTCACTTCGCACTAATATATGACACGTTTAGCACTCCTGAGTGTATCTGACAAAACCGGACTGATTGAATTTGCCCGTCAATTGGTCGAAAAATTTGATTTTGAGATTGTCAGTAGTGGGGGTACCGCTCAAGCGCTGAAAGCTGAAGGGATTCCGGTGATGAAGGTGGCTGAATATACGGGTGCGCCGGAGATATTGGGTGGGCGGGTGAAGACTTTGCACCCGAAAATACATGGCGGGATTCTGGCGCGGCGAGACATGCCCGAACATATTGCAGATCTGGAGCAGCATCAAATTCGCCCGATCGATCTTGTCGTTGTAAATCTCTATCCCTTCGCCGCCACGATTAGCAAGCCTGGTGTCAGTTTAGCAGACGCGATCGAGCAAATCGATATCGGTGGCCCCGCGATGCTCCGCGCTGCGGCTAAGAATTTTGCACATCTGACGGTTTTATCCAATCCCGATCGATATAACGATTATCTCGCCGAACTGACTAAAAATAACGGGCAAGCCTCAATCGAGTTCCGGCAAGCCAGAGCATTAGAAACTTTCCAACATACCGCCGCTTACGATACGGCGATCGCGGGTTATTTGGCTGCTCAAGTAGGCGAAACTACAAATTATCAAATTTCTGCCCAACCATTACAGTCGCTCCGCTATGGCGAAAATCCCCACCAGCCAGCAGCATGGTATCAGACGGGTGCAGTGCCGACAGGTTGGACGAATGCCAAAATCTTACAGGGAAAGGAACTCAGCTATAACAATCTGGTCGATTTAGAAGCCGCACGGCGGATTATTGCCGAGTTTGGCGATACTCCCGCCGCGACGATTATCAAACATAATAATCCTTGTGGGACGGCGTTGGGCGATACTTTATTAGAGGCATACGATCGAGCCTACAATGCCGATTCTACCTCCGCTTTTGGGGGGATTGTAGCTGTCAATCGTCCGCTGGATGCCGATACGGCTCGATCGATGAGTCAAACTTTCCTGGAATGTATCGTCGCTCCTGAATGTACCCCTGAAGCGGCGGAAGTTTTTGCCACAAAGAAAAATTTACGGGTATTAACCCTAGCAGATCTCGCGACGGGGACGAAAGATAATGTCAAGATTATCGCTGGCGGACTGTTAGTTCAAACCGCCGACGAAGCGATCGAAACTACCGATAACTGGCAAGTCGTCACCACCAAGCAACCCACCCCCGCAGAATTACAGGAATTATTATTTGCCTGGAAAGTCTGCAAACATGTCAAATCCAACGCGATCGTCGTGACTAAAAATCGCGCTACGATTGGCGTAGGTGCCGGACAAATGAACCGCGTCGGCTCCGCCAAAATTGCCCTCGAACAGGCCGGAACCCAAGCCACAGGCGCAATTCTCGCCAGTGACGGTTTCTTCCCCTTCGATGATTCTGTCCGCACCGCCGCCGCCGCCGGAATTACCGCGATCGCCCAACCCGGTGGTAGTATGCGAGACAATGACTCGATCGCTGCTGCTAACGATCTAGGGATAGTCATGGTGTTTACAGGCGTTCGTCACTTTCTTCATTAGTGGACAGTGGATAGTGAATAGTGGATAGTAATTTTGGACGATTGCGTCCAGATATCAGACTCTTAATCTTCCTATCACCGCAAGTTTACTATCCACTATCCACTATCCACTATTCACTATTTACTAACTCGTGGAACTCAAAAACATCATCATCGCCCATAAAGCCAGAGATCGGAGCAGCCAAAATCTGGCGGAAAAAGCTGCTAAACAACTCGAACAAATGGGTTGTCATGTGATGATGGGGCCGAGTGGAGCTAAGGACAACCCCTACCCAGTATTTCTCGCCTCTACTAGCAAAACGATCGATCTGGCGATCGTTTTGGGTGGTGATGGTACGGCACTGACTGCGGCAAGGCAGCTATCTCCCGATGGTATCCCGATCTTAGCGATTAATGCGGGCGGACATCTCGGATTTTTGACCGAGCCACTAGAACTCTTTAATATTGACGCTCCCCTCGATGGTCATACCATCTGGGAAAGACTTGCGACCGATCGGTATGCGATCGAGCGGCGGATGATGCTCCAAGCCTACATATATGATGGTGACGATCGCAATTCCCCTCCCGATAGCGAAAAATTTCTCGCGCTCAATGAGATGTGTATCAAGCCAGCAGCGGCGGATCGGATGATTACATCGATCCTGGAGGTAGAGATCGATGGCGAAATTATCGATCAGTATCAAGGCGACGGGTTGCTCGTCTCTACACCGACAGGATCTACTTGCTACAATGTTTCCGCCAATGGCCCGATCGTTCATTCTGGCATGGCGGCAATGACGATTGCACCCATTTGCCCTTTGAGTCTTTCTAGTCGCCCGATTGTCATTCCTGCTGGCTCTAATGTCAGTATTTGGCCGTTAGGGGACTACGAACTCAATACCAAACTTTGGAATGATGGGGTGCTGGGCACCTCAATCTGGCCGGGACAGCGGGTAGATGTTCAGATGGCTGACTGTCAAGCCAAATTTATCATTCTCCGCGACAACTATTCTTATTATCAAACGTTGCGTGAGAAGCTGCTCTGGGCAGGTTCGCGAATTCGCTATGATGGGCATCATACTAGGAATTAGGCTTTAGGCTTTAGGGATTAGGGATTGGGGATTAGGCTTCGGGGGATGTGACCCATTTGGTGAAGTCAGAGATATCATGCTTCTAGTTCGACGCCGCCGCAACGCTTTCGCAACCTCAAGCAAGAACACAAAGCTCAAAGCCTAAAGCCTAAATGGGGGTTGAGGGCTAATTTTCGGTGTAATTTTGAGTTGCTAATTTCCGCTAAAAAGAGTGGATATCGCTCAAATACTACGAACTTCAGCAAATTAACGCACGATTGTCGCGTGAAATTGGGTGGGCAAAGTGAAACTAAACAGTTAGACTGTGGATTGAGAGCGCAGAATTATTTCTCAGGCTGCTCTTGATGAGAC
>NZ_JANMZA010000285.1:0-4543 GCF_031382685.1 Chamaesiphon sp. OTE_8_metabat_110
GCGAGTAATTCCGTTTGACCGGGAAAATGGTGTCCCGCTGCCAACCATGCCGATTTGGCGATCGGAGCCGTGACGATCGCCTCAAACTCTCCCGCCAACGTTCGATCGATCGCCAGATCTAGATATGCAAAACCCGCCGCACCACTAGCCGCATTGCCCTGTCCTATTTTCACCCCGTCCCGAATCGCCTGGGACAGTGGCACATTAATGATATTTAAGTCCGCTGGATTGGCTAACTCGATCTGCGCTGGCATCTGCTGGCGCAAGTGCTGATAGCGGTCATTTAATAACTCCAGATTACCAATGATAGTCAGATCGAAATCTGCCGCAGATCGATCGGCTAGAGCCTTGAGTACTACCTCTGTCCCAATCCCGGCTGGATCGCCTAACGTAATAACTAGTCGCGGTTTACTCATAATTCAAGCTGGAATACGATCGACCCGCAAACTAAGTAGCCACAGGACAGGACTACTCATTAGTCTAATCATTTCAGCTTTGCTAATGGTTTTAGGCTTTAGCTTTTAGGCTTTAGGCTTTAGGCTTTAAGTAGAAGTGACATGAAATACGCTTTATTCCCTTCCTAGTCACCCAGTCCCCCAGTCTCCCAATCCCTCGATCGCCAAATACCCCCAAGATCCTGTTACGATACATTATACGATCCATATATTCTGGGTAGTTGTAAATCGATCGTCTAATAATTCACAAGGAGTACTCCAACTATGGCTGGTGAAATTTTCAATGCTGCAATCTTGTCATCAAGCCTGATTTTAGTGGGTTTGAGCCTGGGATTTCTGTTTCTCAAAATTCAAGGCCCAGAAGAGGAATAATCCTTGGCGGGAAGATGGGGTAACGGGTTTGAGTTTAAGCTTAGCCCTCACCCCGACTGTGTGAATTTTTGTTAACAAACATGAGACTTTTCTGCTAATATTTAGAAAAATAGCTTTAATAATTTTTAATTATTCTTAGTAAATGACATTATTGATTGTTGGTGCCACGGGTACCTTGGGCAGACAGATAGCTCGCCGCGCCTTGGATGAAGGCTACCAAGTCCGTTGCTTGGTCAGAAGTACGCGGAGGGCGGCTTTTCTCAAAGAGTGGGGAGCCGAGTTAGTTGTTGGTAATATCTGCAATCCAAGCACCCTGGCACCAGCATTTGAAGGTGTGACAACGGTAATCGATGCAGCTACCGCCAGAGCGACGGATGCGTTAAGTATCAAGCAAGTTGATTGGGATGGACAAATTGCCCTGATTCAAGCTGCGGTGGCTGCCAAAGTAGAAAAGTTTATTTTCTTCTCGATTCTGGGTGCAGAAAATTATCCAAACGTGCCCTTGATGGAAGTCAAGCACTGTATCGAGCTATTTTTAAAAGAATCGGGTCTAAATTATACGATCCTCTGTCCGGCTGGCTTCATGCAAGGACTAGTCGGTCAATTTGCGATTCCCACCCTGGAGGGACAACCTGTCTGGATGACTGGGGAAGCATCGCCGATCGCGTACATGGACACTCAAGATGTTGCCAAGTTTGCCGTCAAAGCACTATCGGTACCCGCAACTAACAATCGTAGCTTTCCGATCGTGGGCAATCGTGCTTGGAGCGGTCGCGAAATAATTGATTTCTGCGAACGTCAGTCTGGCAAAGAAGCGAAAACGACCAATATCCCGATCGGTCTGATTCGAGTACTCAGACAAACATTACGGTTTTTTGAGTGGAGCTGGAACTCCGCAGACAGACTCGCTTTTACCGAAGTCCTCGCAACTGGCAAACCGATCGTCGCTGACATGACGGAAGTCTACCAAGTTTTTGAGATCGACCCCAAGGAAATTGGGACGCTTGAAGCATACTTACAAGAGTACTTCAGCCGCATTCTCCGGAAACTCAAAGAATTAGATTACGAAAAAAACAAGCAAAAAGAAGTCCAAGCCGCCAAACAGCAGAAAAAGAAATAAATGATGTACTAGCGGCTTTTAGCTGCTAGCTGAGTCAATTCGTTAGAAACTTGGCATCGTTGAGAGTGGTGTCTTACCACTCTAATTGCCATCAATGATGCTGGACATTTCCAAACAAATGCTAAATATTGTGGTTTGTGACAGCAATGGTGTCACAAACCGATTCTGGATGCTGAATATGCGATAATCATAATTGATTCAAGCTGCTAGCTATTTGCTGGTAGATTGTCATAAATCGTGCGCGATCGGCTCAGAGAACAGCGCTGGCATCGTCAACTCGATCGTCGCACCAGTTACAAATCCGTATCCTGAGAAAATTTGAAGTAGGACTGTATCCGTGCCAAAAGTAGGCATAATTTATAACGAAGGTAAGCCTGTTGCTTGTCGGATCGCCCAAGAACTCGACGACAAGTTGACAGCTTTGGGTTGGAATGTGTATACTGCTGCGGCTAAAGGCGGTATCCTCGGCTATTGTCAGTCCGATCGACCGACTTCTTATACGCCGATCGATTCCCTCTGCCCCCCTGGCTTTGACTCCCAGATGCGATTTGCGATCGTTTTAGGTGGCGATGGCACGGTTTTAGCTGCTTTTCGGCAGATTGCTACTCAAGGTATTCCCCTGCTAACGGTGAACACTGGGCACATGGGCTTTTTGACTGAAACCTATATCAATCAACTGCCAGAAGCGATCGAACGCGCGATCGCTGACGATTATCAAATTGAAGAGCGGGCAATGCTCGAAATCCAAGTTCGCGAAGGTGGCAAGCTATTATGGGAAGCACTATGCCTCAATGAGATGGTCATCCATCGCGAACCGCTCACGAGCATGTGCCACTTTGAAGTCACCGTCGGCAGACACGCACCTGTAGATATTGCCGCCGATGGCATAATTCTCTCGACCCCTACAGGTTCTACTGCCTATTCCCTGAGTGCTGGCGGCCCCGTTGTCGCCCCTGGCGTCGATGCTCTACAACTAGTCCCCATCTGTCCTCATTCCCTTGCCTCCCGCGCTCTAGTCTTCTCCGATACCGAACCCACGACGATCGCCTCTGCCAATCCCAATCGACTCGTGATGGTGGTAGATGGCAATGGCGGCTGTTATATCCTCCCCGAATTTAGCATCCACATCGCGCGATCGATTTATCCAGCTAGATTTATCCGGCTTCAACCCCCAGAATATTTCAAAATCCTCCGCGAAAAACTCGGCTGGGGACTCCCACATATTGCTAAGCCGACATCGGTGGAGTTGCCGTAGGGTAGAGAGTAGGGGGTAGAGACGGGGAGATGGGGGGACGGGGAGACTGGGGGACTGGGAGACTGGGAGAAAAAAGGACGCTTGCGTCCAAATTTACTACCCTCTACCCTCTACCTCCTATCCCCTATCCCCTATTCCCTATTCCCTATCCCCTATCCTCATGGCAGAAACCAATCCAATCGTCCTCATCGAAAACGACTCGCTACTAGCAGAGCGGATCGGTATCGACCTCAACAAAGCTGGCTACCAAGTGGCGATCGCCGATAATGCTCGTGTAGGATTAGAACAGGTGAAAAGATTGCAGCCTGCGCTGATTGCGATCGATCGAGCATTGCCAGGTGATTCGGCACTAGCACTAGTTCCCCAATTGCGAGAGTTAGGCTGTATGGCACCAATTTTACTATTGATGTCCAACGATGCGATCGCCGATCGCATTATCTGTCTCGAATCTGGCGCTGATGACTACTTTCTCAAGCCCTATCACGCCCCCAAATTCTTGCATACGATCGGACTGTATCTACACTCAAATGTCAGCGTTGGCGAACAGTTACGATTTAGCGATCTCGTCTTGGATTTTGGCACGCATCGCGTCTCGCGACAGGATCGGATCGTCGAACTTACCGTCAAAGAGTTCGAGCTACTGCGCTATCTGATGTCTCACCCAGAAACCGAACTTACAAGAGAACAAATCCTGGAAAACGTTTGGGGCTACGATTTCCTCGGCGAATCTAATGTGATCGAAGTCTACGTGCGCTACCTCCGACTCAAGTTAGAAAAAGATGGTGGTAAACGTCTGATCCAGACTGTGCGAGGTGTTGGGTACGTGATGCGCGAATGAGTTAGGCTTTAGGCTTTGGCTTTGGGCTTTGGGTTGGGCGTATTCGAGCGTTTCCAGATTGCACCAGTGCGAAATTCTTAGTAATTATCGTAAATCTTAGGTACCTATTGCTCTATACTTTTACTAGTACTTACATTCTGGCACCAGCTTTGAGTAAATAGTTACTAACATCTATCCCCAATCAATTTCGTGATTCAACAGCAACTTAAATTTGGCGTAACTTGCGGGATAGTCGGGATCTTGCTGCTGGGTTGTTCATTACCAGTACGCTCTACACCGCCCTCTTCTGCCCCGACTCCGAATGGAGCGGCACCAGTCCAACCAACTGCACGGGGTCAAAAACTGCCTGTAAGCGCTCAAGTGACAATTAATGGACAGAAGATCCTCTTAGAGGTAGCGCGCACATCTGAAGAGCAATCTACCGGGCTGATGTATCGCACCCAGCTCGCCGCCAATCGTGGGATGTTATTTGTCTTTTCGCCACCTCGTCCAGTCAGCTTCTG
>NZ_JANMZA010000293.1:0-3462 GCF_031382685.1 Chamaesiphon sp. OTE_8_metabat_110
CCGCGCCGAAGCGGCTAACTCGCTCTCGCTATTTGGCAAAGTCTCCATCTCCCACCTAGTTTTAGCCTTCGATCGAGACGATCACTGGCTCGTCCGTCGCAGCATCCTCGCGGCTTTAGAAGAATTGGACTCACCCACAGAACTGATCGAAGTCTGCACCCAAGCGCTGGCTGGTGAAGATCTCACCGTTCGAGAAGCCGCAATCGACACTTTAGCCTCCCTCGCTCATTCCAGCTATCACGCCGCCGTCCTCACCCAACTCCTCACCCTCACTACCGCCACATCACCTCGATTGCGAGCCAGAGTCGCTGACGCGCTCCAAAAATTTGACGAACCCCAAGCCCAGTCAGCTCTGCTCGAACTCCGCCAGGATTCCAGCTCTCAAGTAGCGGCGCTAGAAGATTTATTTCAGCAGTAAATTACCAAGTATCAGTCTGAAATTCTGACGACAGCCAAAACATCACCCGATCGTCCCGCCGGGTTTGGATCGTTAAACTCTAATCAGCCATCCTTGAACCCTCCAGCGTTTCACCCGACAACTAACGATTGCAGCCGGGAGTTCGCCCATGACTCTCGATGCCATGCTCCCGCCGCAGCCGCCAATCGCAAATCGTCGCCACCTGCGCCGACAACATTGAAAAATCGTCAGCCCAGCACTAACTCCAACAACTCTTATCGAGTTAGATGGGATAAAAACAGTAAATTTTGATGTTTTGAGATATTTATGCTATAATTAAAAACATTGTCTGCGGATATGGCGGAATTGGTAGACGCGCCAGATTTAGGTTCTGGTTTCGCAAGAAGTGAAGGTTCAAGTCCTTTTATCCGCATCTTAGACTATCCAAATACTCTCAACTCTAGAGAGTCATTTATCAGCTCAAAGCGATATCCATGAATCTGGGAAAGTTCACATCAGTCGGTAGTGTGTGAATTTCTAGTAATGAAGACGATCGCTGAATTTTTCCAAGCTTTAATCGTGCCCGCGCCGATCGCGCCAGAAATCATCCGTGCCAAAGCGCACGAACTCTGGAAAGCGCAGGGAGGTGGCAATATCAACCCCGATGCCAATTGGCAAGCCGCGATCGAGCAAATCAGATCGACTGAAAGAATTAGTCGGCGGAGCTTTTTTTTAGAGCTAATTCGGGTATTTATTGCGAGTCTGAGTACTGGCGCAACTATTTTTGGTGGCTCGATCTTATTTCTCAACTTTTCTCAAGGTGAAAATAGGCTGATTACCGAACGCTTTACCCGCTCGATCGAGCAACTGGGAAATGCCGAAGAGACGATTAGAATTGGGGGGATTTATGCCTTAGAAAGAATCGCTAATGATTCGCTCCGAGATGGTTGGACGATTATGGAAGTCTTATCATCATTCGTGCGGGGCAAACAGAGTATTAAAGGTCAAGATCTCACCCAGTTATCGGCAATAAGAACTGACGCTCAAGCTGCACTAACAGCGATCGCCAGACGTAAAATAAACCTAGAAACCGAGCAACAATATCTAGATCTCAGCAGTACCAATCTCCGCGAAGCTAATCTTGTCAGTGCCAATCTCGATCGCGCCAAGCTCAATAATTCTAGTCTCATTCAAGCAGATTTACGATCGGCTAATCTGAGTAATAGCAATCTCAGTCATGCCAATCTCAATAGTGCCAACCTCGCCCAAGCGCAACTCAATGATGCTAATTTAATCCAAGCTAACTTAAGTAATACCAACCTCAGCGCCGCTAATTTAGAGCGCGTAAATCTCAACAAAGCCGATCTCAGCGATGCCATTTTAGACGGTGCAAATTTGATTAATGCCAGCTTAGGTAATACCAATCTCAGCAGTGCGATCCTCATCGGTGCCAATCTTCAAGGTGCAACCCTCAGTAAAGCCAATTTAACTAAAGCCGATCTCAGCGGGGCAAATCTCAAAGGCGCAAATTTCGCAGGTGCAAATATCAATAAAGCTGACTTTAGAAAGACTAAAAATCTCGATATCACGCAAATCGAACAAGCACAAAATTGGCAGTTAGCAATCTACGATCCCGCGATCGATCTCATCCTCAAAGCTAAACCAGCGATCGTGCCAGCAACAAAGACACATTCATAATTTAATTCTCAATTATTAATTCTCAATTCTCAATTAACGAACTATGTCAAATCAATCGATCGGCTTAAACGATGACTTGTATCGATATCTACTCGCTAACTCTGTCCGCGAACCCGAAATATTAACCCAATTGCGCTCGGAAACAGCACGACATCCCCTGGTAGATATGCAGGTTTCACCAGAGCAAGGGCAATTGATGGGATTATTAGTCAAATTAATCGGTGCTAAAAAGTGCTTAGAAGTAGGCGTATTTACTGGCTATAGTGCATTAGTAGTCGCCTTAAATCTCCCCGAAGACGGTCGATTGATTGCTTGTGATGTTAGCGCGGAATTTACCGCGATCGCCCGTAAATATTGGCAGCAAACAGGCGTAAATGACAAAATCGATCTGCACATCGCGCCAGCACTTGAAACGCTCGATCGGCTCTTAGCAGATGGTGAAGCAGGGACGTTCGATTTTGCCTTTATCGATGCTGATAAAAATAATTATGCTGCTTATTACGATCGCTGTTTTCAATTAGTTCGATCGGGTGGACTGATTTTAGTTGATAATGTCCTGTGGTATGGCAGAGTTGCCGATCCAGCGATGAATGAAGATAAACGTACTCAGGCAATCAAGGATCTCAATCAGCAAATCTACCATGACGATCGCGTTCAAATTAGTTTAATCCCAATCGGCGACGGACTGACGATCGCGAGAAAGAAATAATATCATTTCATCAGAACAGCCTAAAACCTAAATGGTGGGCATTGCCCACCCTACTAATTAATACTCTATATCAATAATTTAGATCGATTTCTGGACAAGCCTCATCTTTTCGCAAGATCCGAATTCTTTCTCCTCCTGGAAATTTAATCAAGATGTCAAACTCACTATTTGGCATTCTCAGATCGATAGGAATCCACCCTACTGGTATCGGTTCTGGTAAAAATATCCCATGTCCTGGAGCTAAAATCACCGTAATCTCACCGCTATTTAAACAGCCTAAAACTCTAGCATGACTGCGAGTATAGTAATTATAGAGTTCCGCTCTGGACATTTTGCTGTAAAATTTATGATGCAGGCGGATCTTCTTTTCACAGTCGATCGATCCAACCTATTTGTTTGAATTAGAGTGGGAATTACCCACTCTGAATTTACTACATTGCACCCAAAACCCGATCGAAAATACTCACAGCCCGATCGATCTCCAACTCAGTTACAATTAGTGGCGGCACAAACCGGACGACTTTTGGCCCCGCAGGGACTAATAATAAACCCAATTCCATCGCTGCTTTAACTACGTCGATTGCATTTATTTTACTCTCAGATTGCAACTCTAATCCATTAATTAAACCCCAACCCCGAACTTCCGAGATGGCGGGAT
>NZ_JANMZA010000336.1:0-2489 GCF_031382685.1 Chamaesiphon sp. OTE_8_metabat_110
GAGAATTAATGCCTCTACTACTGTCGCGGCAAGACCAGCAACAGACGATGCCGAAGAAGATCCCTTATTTCGGCGATTTTTTGGCAATCGCGCGCCCCAATCAGGTGGTGGCGAACGGGAGGTTAGACAGGGTACCGGATCTGGATTTATTATCAATAATAACGGTCAGATTATGACCAACGCTCACGTCGTCTCGGGCGCAACCAAAGTCACCGTCACCCTCAAAGATGGTCGGACGATCGATGGTAAAGTCATAGGGATCGATCGAGTCACCGATGTCGCAATCGTTCAAATTGCCGATCGCAATCTACCTAGTATCCAAATTGGCGATTCGGATAAGATCAAACCTGGTGAATGGGCGATCGCAATCGGCAATCCATTAGGATTGGATAATACCGTTACTGCTGGCATCATCAGCGGTACCGGACGCTCTAGTGCAGACATCGGCGCTGCCGATAAGCGCGTCAACTTCATCCAAACCGATGCGGCGATCAATCCCGGTAACTCCGGCGGCCCCTTGCTCAATGCCGCAGGACAAGTCATCGGCGTGAATACCGCCATTCTGCGCGGTACTCAAGGCTTGGGTTTTGCCATTCCGATTAATACCGCCCAGCGAATTGCCAGCCAACTGATTGCCACAGGTAAAGTCGATCATCCCTTCTTGGGCATTCAAATGATCGATCTGACGCCACAGCTCAAGAATCGCATCAACAACGATCCCAATGCTAACTTAAAGATCGACGTCGATCGAGGTACCCTGATCGCTCGCGTTGTGCGCCAATCACCCGCAGCCATTGCTGGCATCAAGTCTGGCGATATCATTGAAAGTGTCGGCGGCAAAAAAGTCCAAACTGTCAACGAAGTGCAGCAAGCGGTTGAAACTACCAAAATCGGTACCAGCATTAGCGTCCAAGTCCGTCGCAACGGTCAGACACTCTCGCTGAATGTGACGCCTGTTGCCGCGCCGCCGATGGCAGCAGCCCCAGAATAACCAATCTCAACCGTCGCTAGTGGCGAGAGTGAGTAGTGCTAAATGGGGACAATCACCAACATTATTGTCCGTAAGCTTGAATTGCCGACACTGCTCACACTCCGCCTTATTTATGGTAATCCTGTGACGATCTATTTTTACACCGATCGAGAAACACCCTACGGTTGCTTCTCCAACTTTTCCAAGCATGGCTTTGTAATGGATAAATTGTGGTGGTACACCACCGAACACTATTTCCAAGCCCAGAAATTTATTAACACCCCCTATCTCGAACAAATTCGATCGATCCGAACGCCTAATGATGCCGCTAAAATGGGTAGAAAGCGCACATTGCCTCTCCGCAGCGATTGGGAACAGGTGAAGGACGAAATCATGCTCCGCGCCGTGCTGTGCAAATTTCAAATCCACCTCGATCTGCGCGAAATTCTGCTTGGTACTGGCGATGAAGAAATTGTCGAAAACGCCCCCAACGACTATTATTGGGGCTGTGGCAAAGATGGCACAGGCAAAAATCAGCTAGGATTGACTCTCATGCAAGTCAGAGAAACACTGAGGAATAATTGATAATTAACGATCGGTAGAACTCAAAGATTTATCAGCTTGACAATGCTCGAAACTTAGATGGTGGGCAGTGCCCACCCTACTGGGACGACACGACTGAGGAATAATTGATAATTGATAATTAACGATCGGTAGAACTCAAAGATTTATCAGCTTGACAATGCTCGAAACTTAGATGGTGGGCAGTGCCCACCCTACTCTACCCTCTAATCTTTGCGCTCCCATCTCCCATCTCCCATCTCCCATCTAAATCAATGATTAAATCCTGGCTGGTTATCGGCATCGTGGCAGTACTAGTTGCGGTTGGGCTAGGGAGACTAAATACACCAGAAGGGTATCGCTGGTTCAATCGCCAACGCCGTCCTACCTGGCTGACATTCGAGGGGCTGATTCCGGTCATTTGGACGGTCATCCTGATCTGCGGCGTGTGGTCGGCGTACAATGTCTGGGAAGCTGCTCCGAGTAATCCACCCTGGGGACTGATGGCAGGGTATCTGCTCCTAGAGGTGTCTATTATGCTCTACACGCCCTCTATGTTCTTATTGAAGAATCTTCGGGCAGGAACGATTGTCGGTGCCGCAGGCTGGGTTATTGGTGTCATTCTGGCGATCTTGGTTTATCCAGTTTCGAGTACGGCAACAGCTTTACTCATCCCCTATCTGCTCTGGAGTCCGATCGGGACGTATGTAACATGGGTGATGGAAGGGTTGAATTCGAGTCGAGATTAGTAGCTGACAAAATGGCGATCGAGCGAGAAATTAGGCTTACAATAGTTTAGGTATAGATCGGCATGACAAAAATCGAGAGATCCCTGAATCCCGATCGGTCGTAGCTTTGTTTGGGGTGCATCGGCGACAACATTATCAAATCTCTGTACTTGAGGAACGCGATGCACTTGTTTGACGAAATAGTTCGATCTCTCTCTCACGATCTCAAT
>NZ_JANMZA010000352.1:0-11820 GCF_031382685.1 Chamaesiphon sp. OTE_8_metabat_110
CTCTATTCTTGCCACCAACTGAAAAATCTGGACAAGGTGGCCCAGCGATAAACCCGATCGGAGAACCGTCCTTTTTTGCGTCAATTAATAAATCTCTAAACTTCGCTGCCTTCTCTGGTTCAAGTAAAGTAGCCGCACTACACAGATCGTACCCATATTCTGGCTGTGATAATTTCATCTGACTCCGCGAGTACTGATAGCCACCTAAAAATGATGGTTCGATCTCATTAACATAGGCAATGTCAAAGCCAGCCATTTCAAAGCCTAGATCGAGGAAGCCAATACCAGCAAAGAACGAGAAAATTTTCATCATCTGCCTAATGAAGGAGGTTATGAGTTAAGATTATTACAAATTAGTTTAGGGTATATCAAGTTATTTTATCTAAATTAATTTGTGATCGAGTATGGGATTGACCGATTCTCACTCTGAGAGGCTACGCCAACGCATCGTCAGTCTCCGCAAACAGCACAATCTATCTCAAAGGGATATCGCTTACGCATTGGGAATAACAGACCAGACGGTAAGTAACTGGGAACAAGGACGCAGTGAACCTAGATTGACAATTAGACAGGTAGTTTTGCTATGTCGTATTTTAGACTGTTCTTTGACCGATCTCGACGATGGCGAAGATTAATCAAAATCCTAACCGCTAGCCTCGGCAGATATGCTAAATTTGTCGGATGGTTCCAAGCTAAGATAGCTTGATGAAGTCGAACCGATCGCCAGTTACAGCTCGATGGATTGTCAATTATTAATTAACTTAGATGCGTCAATCTACACTCCATCAATTAAAAGTATTTGAAACTGTTGCGAGATTAACTAGTATTACTCGGGCAGCAGAGGAGTTATCTTTGACGCAACCAACCGTGTCGATGCAAATCAAGCAGCTCACTCAAAACATTGGCATCCCGCTATTCGAGCAAATCGGTAAAAAGCTCTATCTCACCCAAGCCGGACAGGAATTATTAATTACCTGTCGCGAAATTTTTAATGAATTGTCTCGGTTTGAGATGAAAATTACCGACTTTCAAGGTTTGAAGCAGGGTAAACTCAAACTGGCAACGATCACTACTACTAAATATTTTATGCCGCGCGCGATCGCGCCTTTTTGTCAACTCTATCCTGGCGTAGACGTTGCCTTAGAAATCACCAATCACGAACGGGTGCTAGAGCGATTGAGTGAAAATCTGGACGATCTTTATATTATTAGTAAAATTCCCGATCGCTTAGATGTGGTGTTACATCCATTTTTAGAAAATCCCTTAGTAGTCATCGCCCCCAAAACCCATCCCCTCGCTCAAGAAAAAAATATCCCGATTTCCAAGTTACAAAACGAACCATTCATCATGCGCGAACGTGGCTCGGGTACCCGCGATGCTGTCGAACAGCTCCTAACTAAGCATGGGGTATCGGTAAAAGTACGGCTGGAATTAGGCGGCAATGAAGCAATCAAACAAGCAATTGGTGTAGGTTTAGGGATTTCGGTACTATCCCAACATACCTTTACACACGAAGCGGCGCTATCTGGCTTGACAATTTTGGATGTTCAACATTTCCCGATCGAGCGTCATTGGTATATTATCTATCCTGATAATAAGCAATTGTCCATTGTTGCCAGTACTTTCTTTGATTTTCTCCAGCAGGAGTCACAAGCGATCGCCAATAAGATGCACGAGATAATCGGCAAATGAGTACTAGATTTATATTGCCAAATTAAGAATATTTGCTATGATTTTATCCTAGACTGATATCTGAGATCGCGATCGAAGTACTACTCTATTTTTAATGAGATTGAAATTAAACTTCAGTTGATGTCCTAAGTGAAGTTAATTAACTTCTTGTCTAAATAATTTACCATTCAAGTCTCGATCTGCCAACAATTGCCAATAATATTTATATACTTGAGAATATATACTTCTCAACTCAGTCTTTAACTTAAGAATTGAGCGATCGAGAGCCGATCCACTTACTAAATGAATTGCTGTGATAGATCGATTAGAAGCTAGTTTCGACCGGGTATTGGCAGGCTTAATCCAGAGCCTCCAGGCAGACGAACAATTTACATTACGCTTGCAGGGTGAGGTCAGTCAATTTACTCGCTTCAATCATGCCAAGGTGCGCCAGACAGGCATCGTCACCGATGGGAGTCTCCAACTAAAGTTGATTGCCCAGCAGCGGAGTAGTTCGGTAGAGTTCCCCTTTACTGGCGACTCAGAAATCGATCTGGCCCAAGCTCGTGCCGCGTTGGCATCGCTGCGTTTAGAAGTGCCGCAGTTACCCATCGATCCTTATTTAGTATTGCCCACGGGGACGGCTACCAGTCATGAGGTACATGCTGGGACACTATTGCCAGATGCCGAAGTAGTAACTACTTTGTTGCCAGTGGTAGCAAATCTGGACTTCACGGGTTTATATGCTGGCGGAGTGGTGATGCGCGGTTATGCCGATAGCAGCGGGCAAAAACACTGGTTTGCTACCCAGTCATATACACTCGATTACTCGCTATTTACCAGTACCGGGCAAGCTGTCAAAGGTACTTTAGCTGGCAGTCACTGGGATGATGCGGTTTACCAAGCGAAAATTACCGAGTCTAAGAATCAACTCACTCGGTTAGAGCAACCATTAAAAACGATCGAGCGGGGCAAATATCGTACCTACCTAGCTCCAGCGGCGACTGCCGACCTGTTAGGGATGCTGTCTTGGGGAGGAATTAGCGAGGCGGCTTTGCAGCAGGGTAGAAGCTGTTTTGGCGCACTGCAACGCGGCGAACAATCGCTCTCATCCCAATTGACGATTTCGGAAAATTTCCAACGGGGATTGGTACCGCGATTTAACGAACTGGGCGAAATTGCCCCAGCGAACCTGACGCTGATCGATCGAGGTAAATTGGCAAATACCCTCGTTAATGCTCGTACCGCTAAAGAATATCAAAAACCCGCCAATGGCGCAAATCGCGGCGAATCCCTCCGCTCGGCAGAGATCGGCATCGGAGATCTCCACCCAGAGCAGATCTTAGCAAGTTTAGATACAGGATTATACTTATCCAATCTCCATTATCTCAATTGGAGCGATCGACCGACTGGTCGAGTAACTGGGATGACTCGCTATGCCTGTTTCTGGGTCGAACGGGGCGAGATCGTTGCGCCGATCGCCAATTTACGCTTTGATGAGAGTCTCTACCGTTGTTGGGGCGATAACCTCATGGCATTGACAAACAGCGTGGAATTTATTCCCGATGTCGATACATACAGTCGTCGGCAACTCGGCGGTAGCTGGGTACCTGGATTACTAGTCGAGGATTTTACCTATACACTCTGAGCCAAAGCCGCAATTTTTGGCAGCTCACGAGCGAACCTCCTTTTTGTGGGCATAATAACTTATGTCCCGACGATCGCTAAGCTACCAACCGATCCCATGTCCACACCAGAAGACCAATTTATCATTCATTTCTGGGGCGTACGCGGCAGTATTGCTTGTCCGGGAACCGCCACAGTCAAGTACGGCGGGAATACGCCCTGCGTGGAAATGTTAGTCGGTGGCTATCGGCTAATTTTTGACGCGGGAACCGGGATTCACGTCCTCGGGCAATCCTTACTCAGTCATCTTCCCGTCAGCGGACATCTATTTTTTTCCCATTCCCATTGGGATCACATTCAGGGATTTCCGTTCTTTTCCCCCGCATTCATGGAGGGAAATGAATTTGATATTTACGGCGGTGTAATTCCCCACGGCGTGACGATCGAACACCGATTGCACGATCAGATGAATCAGCCCAATTTTCCCGTACCATTACAGGTAATGGGGGCAAATTTACGGTTTCACAATCTCGACTATAACGACGAGATAAAATTGGGCGATGTGACTATCGCCACAGGCATGTTAAACCATCCCGGCGGCGCAATGGGATATCGCGTGAGCTGGAGAGATTATGCTGTGGCTTATATTACCGATACCGAGCATTTTCCAGACAGACTCGATCGCAATATCTTAGCATTAGCCGCTGGTGCCGATGTTTTAATTTATGATTCGATGTATACCGATGCCGAGTACCATCATCCCCAAACTAGTAAAGTCGGCTGGGGACATTCGACATGGCAAGAAGGTGTCAAAATTGCCCGAGCTGCTAATGTCAAACAGCTAGTTATTTTTCATCACGATCCCAATCATAATGATGAATTTATGGACTCGATCGAGGTAGAATCACAACAGACTTTTGCTGGATCGATCGTCGCCCGTGAAGGGATGAAAATCTTAGTTACTGATAAAGTATCGATCGCTAATTAGTCATCCTCATCATTTTTAAACTTCATTTGCGCCCAAGTTAATTGCTTGACCTTATCAACATTACCCTGACTTGCCGCCTCCTTAAGATCGCGCTTTTCATGTGCGATCGCAATTGCCTCTTCTTTCGATCGCGAACTACTATCAAAACACTTTTCGAGGTTTTCAAAAACTCCGCGCCGCGATTTGGTTGCATGTTGGCGTTCGGTATCGAGTAATTTTGCCATCAATTCCAGGTGCATAGCATCATCACTACAGATTTCTTCCAAAATCGACCACTCATCCCCACCTAATAATTTCTTTTCTTGAATACGATTATCTTGAAAAGTCTTGCCCATTACCTCCTCATAAATTCGGGGTAAACTGTCATCAAACTCATGCTTTTCCTCTAACCAAATTCGTCTGATTTCGCCTAACTCTTCATCAGTAATCAGCGTAATATCCTGCATATCTAGCGGTGCAGTTTGTCGAATTTGTACCTGCGCCTCCAGTACCCGCCGCAACCAATGTTCGCGCCAAAACTTAGTATATGGCCCTGGGATTGGCACTACTTCAGTTACTTCTTTATCTTCTTTAGACTTACGCTCGAATAGTTCGACCTTACCATAGATCCGCCGAAAATCTCGCTTGTCGCGATCGTCATGAATATCCAATTCATTGCGAATATCTAATAATGGCTGCAACCATTCTTTGTCTTCATCATTCTGAATCATTGCCTCCATCGATTTATCTTTGCTCACGAGCGTACACACCCAGCAGCCAAAGCGAGAATCGCCACAGCTAGGGGTAGATGTATCGACGACTAAGGGACATTCATTATCGGCAGTCGCACCTCGATAGAGAGTAAATAAATCTTGATTATTCCCACCCCAAGGATTCTTAAATTGCATCAGATACATCCACACCTCATCAGTGCGCCAATCCTCGATCGGAGTATAAACAAGAGAATTAATTAAACTAGGTCTAGGACTTAATCGATCCCGTACCCGACCTTTTTCGTGCTTTTCCATAACAGTGGCACGCTTATTACTTTCAGCTTTACGCATACCCAAAACTAGTATTACCTCTCCGCAGGTATGAACGGCATTGCGAATGAAACGGTTAGCTGGATTAATTTTTAGGCGTTCAGTACACCATCGAAATCTCATCCTTGGCGCAGGATAACCTTTACCAATTAAATTAGGCCAAAACCGTTCTTTAAGTTCTGGGTAGAGTAAATGAGCTTGAATTGGCATCTGTTGTTGTTGAGCAGCAGTTTTCAACTGTTCGATCGATCTATTCACCCAAACAGAGACAATTGGATTTTCTACTAATGTATCTGTCGTAATTACATGAATTGGCTTGGTACGTTGTTCTACAGGAAGTTGAGCAATTGCATTCCAAATCAATTGAAGAATACAGCTACTATCTTTACCCCATGATACTCCTAAGACCCAAGGTATTCGATCGAGACAATATAGTTCCTGAATTTCCTCGCTAAGTCTTTCTATTTCTGACACTAGTTCAGGTACGCTGCGATTCTCTAGCTCTAACATTTGAGTTGCTTATCCTAACTTAGATTAACTTTCTGGATTTTCTGCTAAGATACTTTGTCTTAATTTTTCAAATCTTTTTTCTAATAAAGCTTTTAATATCTTAGTTGCATTTTGTTTTTGATAGTCTTCAGAACCAAGTGAAATATTTTCATATTCACATTCGACTGATTCTATAGATAGTAAATGATGATGCAAAAAATCAATGCTATCTTTATTTCCTTTTATAGCAGACTCTAATTCTAATTTCTGAAATGACGGGTTATCTGACCAGTAGCGGTTAGCTTTGGCAGATATCCAGGAATAATTTAGGGGAGAATTAATGGGATGGTCTCCATTCCGGTCTACCTGTTCACCTGTAAACTTATACCATGAATTGACAGCATATAAGTGGTCTGCTTGCAGATCTGTTCTCCCAACATGTAGGCATTCTCCACGCTCTAATTCATGACTACCATTAGTTTTATCTCGATACTTGAAATCTGACAGTCCATTTTTAATGGAAAAGGACAGGATAGCCATACCCATAGTTTTATTATGAGCTGCTATTAGAGCTTCTTTATTTGAGTAGCCATCTACGTCACATATCATCTCAAACCGATTGCCTAATTTACCTTTCGATCCTAATATTTTTAGTTCGGTAAAACCTCTGTCTGTAGACTCATCATCGCTAAGATCGGAAATATCTGACCATTTAATTACTGGTTTTGATATGTATGCCATCAATCGAGGAATATCAGCTAATATGCGCTTATCTATAGAAGAATGTGCTTTCTGATAAGCACCTCCAAATAGAGATCCCCAGTACCACCACTGAATCTTCCTTACCACTGTCCCAGTAGGATCTTTTGATATGTTATTCCATACAGCGTCGCTTAGTACACATGCTAGTACTAAATCCATCTGTCTGTATGGGAGATTCGATAGCTTAGAAATGCCCAATCTTGCTTTCATGAAAAAATATGCACGTAACAATTGTTTGGCGGCTTGCTCCTGTATGGCTTGGACATTTTGTGGGGACAAGTTCAGTATTATCTTGTCTGAGTATCCCCAATCCTTTAATTCAATAATTGAGATAGCAGCCTTTTTTATGTCCTTTATATTATTACTGTCTAGTAGATTATTTCTGACTGACCAATCATCTCCGAGAGCATGAGATAACTTGGCATGTAGTGATATCGTTTGAGCAAAAGATCTAGCAATAGATTCTGGAAACTTACTCCCACGATCCACTTGCTGTGTTGCTTCTATATTCTTCTCTCCAAGAAAATATCCAATATTCCAAAAGCTGTCTATACCTTCACCTCTAGCAGCTTCTGGAATCAGATTTATGTGCTTTTTAAAATCCTTTGTACTTTCAGCGCAAGCACTCCTCATTATATCTCTTAAACTAGAATCTTTAGTCGTTGTTTTCGCGACTAATAAATCAAAAGTTTCTAACTCAACACCTCCCATATTAATAACAGAAAAAATACCAGACAGGCGATTGAACTCTTTAGAAGGAACCTCTAATACTGGAACTTGAAATCTAATAATATCAGTCAATAACTCTTGAAGTTTAGCTCTCCAGCTTAAAAAGTTACGTCTAAGCTTTTTCCACTGTTCATCATACTGAGTTTTCTCTATTTCACCATTACTATATGTTTGTTTAAGGCTCTTGCCTTCAAAAGTTTGAGCAATAATAATATCCTGTCTTTCATCAAACAAGTCTATTAAAAATTTTGTAGGATCAAATTCAATTGATTTATCATTCTCGTTCTCAATGTATAGTTTGTCCATTGGCAGATACACACCATCTTCCAATCCAGATTGGTTTTGCAGCTCTCTTACTATACACAAATCTGCCAATTCTGATTCAGATCTACCATGGTAAAATAAACTAGTCCTATCATTTTTCTTGTATTTTAAAAATACAAAAGCTTCGCAAACATCTTCATGCTGCATTTCGCGAACGTTCAGCCATTTTAATTCTTGCAGCCCTAATTTGTTAAGATTCAAAAACCATCTCAGCCTGTAATTTCTATTTAGTTCACTACCTGCAAAATGATATGTCGTACCAAGTATTAAATCTAAAGCCGTTAATCTTTGCTGACCATCTAGAAGGTATTCACATTGGTAAGCATTCCCTGTCTGTAAATATTCCGTTGCTTTGAGACCTTTTACGTCATCTTGCGTCAAGCCTACTTTCTTTAACAAGATATCTTGTAATGCCTTGTCTGAAATAGACATTGGATTATTTATAGACATCATCTTACTATCTGCTTCTGTTCCAATTAAAGCCTGACCGACAGGATACTCTAGTAAAATTGATGCTATGAGTGATTGCCACCGTTCTGGATTCCACACGAATGGGCGCTGAAAATTAGGTAATAACAAATCACCTTGTCGTAATGCGTAGAGTAGTTGCCCAAGGGTTCTAGTCGTCATGAATATTTATATGAGGATCGATATGTACTATTAAGGGGCTAACACATATATAATTATTATGTAACTTAATTAAGCTACACAGCAATCAATTTTAAAAAACTAAGGTAAATGACAGCTTTGAAAGTTATGTTATCAATTTACATCGTTTGTCCTGCTGTGTTATTATACCAAATGTACTATTCTAACAGTTTAGCTATGAAGTGCTAAAAGTGTAAAAAATATTAACTATTATCGAAGGTGCTTACTTAAATAGTCCAATCGAGCTAAATAGCTTGCTAACCAATACTACAAATTAAGCCGAGGTAGTCATAAATTTTGTCAATCGATCTGGCGGAGCGGGAGAGCGACAGAGCTAGTAAGATGGGCAGTGCCCGCCATCTAAATTCCAGACTTTTAGAGTACTATAAATGTTTGCGTCTACCTACTAATATAGTAATGCCAAAATTGTGTCCGCACTGCGGACACAATTAAGATAGCTAGCCTATCATTACGTGTAATTTAGAGATCGATTCCTCTAATGTCTCTGCTGGTAAAGACTCTACATACTTAGCCTGCCGCTCTACCCAGTCAATAGTTTTAACTTGAAATATCAAAATTACCCCACTAGTTATTAATCCTGAAGGTAAAAGCACCTCTAGCGGAAAACCTTTGACTTTGCTGGTAATCGGACAAACTAATGCTAGTTGGGTAGATTGATTAAACTCCTTCGATGTCACAATTAGAGCGGGACGAAAGCCAGCTTGTTCTCTGCCTAGTGTCGGATTGAAATTAAGTTTGACGATATCACCCTTGGCGGGGATGTATTTATCTACCATATCTCCTTACCAACAGACTCACCCCAATCATATTCACCACCAATTAGTTCGGGCGTAACGCCAACTAGCAAGTCCTCAAGTTGATACTTTCTCTTGACGGGTGAGATCACAATTGTGTTATTGACTACTTCGACATTTACTTCTGTACCAACAGTCAAACCAATCTCGTTTGCTACAGGCTGAGGAATTCTCACTCCCAAGCTATTACCCCACTTATTGACGATCGCAGTCATATCAATATTTTAGTTTATCCTTTGTATATCCTAGCCTGTAGGAATATCCTTGTAAACCGATGTGAGTTGTCGCAACGCGAACATCGATGATGTCAAGTTTATTTCCACATGCTTGCATCAAAATTAAAAGGCTGTGGACGATCGATAATTAATCGATCGAATTGTGGGTGGAATGGGTTGATGAGACAATTGAACTCTTGGGGGACAATTGCTGACGGTACCGCTAAGATTGGAGTTCTTACGGAATCAATCCATTCGTCGCCAAGCGCCTGTAATAAAGATTTGGAACTAGATAAATACCAATCTGATGGTAGCCTGTCAGCACTCATGTATTCGACATCGAGGTTGTCTGGAATTTCTACTTTGATAGCTACGAAAAAATCTTGTTCTACGGTGGGTACATTGAGATGAACAAATACTTCTAAAATAGCTAGAGATAGATTTTCGGCAGTATATACCATCCGCTTACCTTTAGAATTCCACCGCCCACCTACTATACTTGCACCCTCGCCACTAAAAGCACTTTCTGCAAATGTAGCTTCACAAATTCTCCAGATAATCTTAATCACATGTATACACCGTGTCTGATGGCATTTACCAAATCGATTACCTGTTCTAATCCGGCTGCGCTATCTAATAGCGCAGCCGGAGCAATGCCATCTAAGGCGGGATTCTTTTCTATCAGCCAACTTTCAACTGTATCGCTATCGCCAAAGACATCTAGAGCATGAATTTTGGCTTGCCGTAAATAAATTTCCGCTTGATATTTGCTAATCTCTGTCTCCAGTTGAGATTTAATAGCACTAATATCTGCTGTAATAGTAGCTTCAGACATATATTTAAATCTACTTGAGTAGTTAGGTTGAATCTTATTTTCAATTAATTATAACTCTAAACAGTTAGGCATAATTAAGACCGACTATCTAAATGTTCGATTAGAGTTTGGCGCATAATGTCTACAGGAGCTGGCTGTTGAAACCATAATTCAAAAGCAATGGCTCCCTGTTGAACTAACATTTCCGTACCATCGATCGAGACTAATCCAGCGGCTTGTACTAGTTGGAGAAACCGAGTCGGGCGGGGTGTATAAATCAGATCGTAAGCGATCGAATTAGCACCGATTGTTTGGAAAAATTCAGCACCGATCGGACTATTTTCGATGTGGGGAGACATCCCGATCGGCGTACAATTAATAATTAATAAATCATCGCGATCGCTAATAGTTGCTAACTCATCCCACAGACAAGTCTCGATCTTTACAGGTGTGTGAATGTCGCAATTACTAACTCTAAGTTCGATCTGTTGCCAACTCGACTTGAACTCTTCAAGTTTAGCGGCATCTCTACCAAATACCTGAATCTTACCGCAGCCTAACTGATGGCATCCTGCGACTACCGCGCGAGCTGCGCCCCCATTTCCCAAGACTACTGCCGTTGTCTGTCCCCAGTCTCGTGCTAGTGCCATGAGCGGGCTGATAAATCCAGCTACGTCAGTATTTGTACCCTGCCAGCCAGCGGGGGTATGCCAAATCGTATTTACGGCACCTACGGCTTGTGCCAACGGGGTAACATGCACCAAGAGGGGCATAATCGCTTGCTTGTGCGGAATGGTGACGCTACAGCCGATGACACCGATGCTGGCAAAGCCATCTAAGGCAGCGGCTAGATGAGCTGGCTGGACGCAAAATGGCACGTAGCAGTTATCTAGACCTAGCTTGGCGATTGCCGCATTATGAATCAGCGGCGAGAGGGTATGCGAGATTGGATTGCCGATGACACCTAATAACTTTGTAGCACCAGTAATTTTGGGCATTGCTCGAACTAGTAAAAACGCTACTTTCTAGATTAACTCAAGCTTGTAGGTAAAGTGTTAGCAGCGAGCGGAGATTGCGCTTGGCAAATGAGTAGAGCGCATACTGAGTCAACGCGATCGCCAGTCTAGATAAAATTGCGAGTAGAATAGTAAGTAGGGATTGGTAAATATTTTCAGGAGCACCAGCAACAATGATGCAAGTAGATATCGGAATCGATGCAGATACTCGCGAGGAAATCGCGGGTGGGTTGTCTCGACTATTAGCAGATACTTATACTTTGTACTTGAAAACTCACTACTTTCATTGGAATGTTACGGGGCCAATGTTTCAAACTCTCCACTTGATGTTTGAAACTCAATATAACGAACTAGCTTTAGCAGTAGATCTGATTGCCGAGCGGATTCGGGCATTAGGATTTCCCGCACCTGGTAGCTATAGTGAATATGCCAAACTCAGCTCTATTCCCGAAACAACCAGTGTACCTAAAGCCACGGAGATGATTAAACTTCTGGTTGAAGGACAAGAAGCAGTTTGTCGGACGGCTCGATCGATTTATGCTAGTGCCGAAAAAGCTAGCGACGAACCGACAGCCGATCTCCTCACCCAACGGTTACAATTACATGAAAAAACTGCTTGGATGCTAAGAAGTTTGTTAGATAGTTAAGTAATTATCGCCAACCTGCTTCGCAAATAGGTAGGGGTAATTCATGAATTACCC
>NZ_JANMZA010000359.1:0-1837 GCF_031382685.1 Chamaesiphon sp. OTE_8_metabat_110
TATCTGCAAGATTTATCCCACAGGTGAAGTCCTCAAGGACATTAATTGGGAAGTTAAGCCAGGAGATCGAATCGGCTTAGTAGGTGCAAATGGAGCGGGTAAATCTACCCAGATGAAGATTATTGCTGGACAGATCGAACCTACCAGCGGCGAAATCATCCGCCCCAATAGTCTGAATATCGCCTATCTCAACCAAGAATTTGATGTCGATCCGACGCGGACTGTGAAAGAGGAGTTATGGCAAGCATTTGGTGAAGCCAACCGCGTCCACTCCGAACTTGACAAAATCCACCATCAGTTAGAAACCGCTGGCGGCGATGACTTGGATGCACTGCTCAATCGGATGGATAAGTTTCAAAGATTGTATGAAGCTTTAAATGGTTATGCCCTCGAAGCTGAAATCGATAAGATCCTGCCAGAAGTAGGCTTTGAGCTAGAAGATGCCGATCGATTGGTAAGTGCTTTTAGTGGTGGTTGGCAGATGCGGATGAGTTTAGCCAAAATCTTGCTGCAATTTCCCGATCTGTTACTACTCGATGAGCCGACAAACCATCTAGATTTAGAGACGATCGAATGGCTAGAAAACTACCTGCGCAAGCTCGAAACGCCGATGGTAATTATCTCACACGATCGCGAGTTTCTAGACAGACTTTGCAATCAGATTGTCGAGACAGAGCGTGGTGTTTCGGCTACATATCTCGGTAACTATTCATCTTACCTCGAACAAAAAGCTGAGAACTCCTACGCTCAATTAAATGCCTTCGAGCGGCAACAAAAAGAACTCGAAAAACAACAAGCCTTCGTCGAGAAATTCCGAGCTAGTGCAACTCGCAGTACTCAAGCAAAAAGCCGCGAGAAACTCCTCGATAAAATCGAGCGCATCGAAGCACCCGCATCAACAATGCGAACCCTCAGTTTTCGGTTCCCTCCAGCACCCCGCAGCGGTCGCGAAATAGTTGAAATCCAAAACTTAGAACATGTCTATGGCGACAAAATTCTATTTCTAGGCACAGACTTATTCATCGAACGTGGCGATCGAATTGCCTTTTTAGGCCCTAATGGTTGTGGCAAATCCACGCTATTAAAGATGATTATGGGAATGGAAACCCATACTAGTGGCTCGATTAAATTGGGCGAACATAACGTAATTCCCAGTTACTTCGAGCAAAACCAAGCCGAAGCATTAGACCTCGATAAAACAGTGCTAGCGACGATTCATGATGAGGTTCCCGACTGGAAAAACGAAGCAGTCAGAACGCTTTTAGGTCAGTTCTTATTTACTGGCGACATGGTATTTAAAAAAGTTGAATCGCTAAGTGGTGGAGAAAAAGCCCGCCTCGCTCTCGCGAAAATGCTGCTAATTCCGGCTAACTTACTCATCCTCGATGAGCCGACCAATCATTTAGATATCCCCGCCAAAGAAACACTTGAAAATGCTCTCATCAACTATGATGGTACGGCATTAATCGTCTCGCACGATCGGTATTTTATCTCTCAAGTAGCAAATAAGATCGTGGAAGTCCGCGATGGTGAGTTTCGGGTATATCTCGGTGACTATCACTACTACCTCGACAAACTAGAAGAAGAACGCCAAGCTGATAAACAAAAAGCGTTTGCAGTAGCAGAAGCTGCGAAGAAAGCAGCCAAAGCTGAGAAGGCTAGCGCGAAGAAAAAATAGTACATAAAGTTATTTAGCAAAACACAAAAAAGGTAGGGGTAATTCATGAATTACCCCTACCTTTTTTTGTGACAAACCCGACTTCTTCAAGAAGTTGGGTTTGTGTTTTAATGCCACTTCATCCCTAAGCCTTGTTCGCGATCCCAATCAATCCATTAC
>NZ_JANMZA010000373.1:0-3910 GCF_031382685.1 Chamaesiphon sp. OTE_8_metabat_110
CTGGGGGATGGGGGGACTGTGAGATCGGGATTGTTCAAACTTTACCATCTACTCATCTCCCAACTCCCCTCTCTCCCAACTCCCCTCTCCCAACTCCCCTCTCCCAACTCCCCTCTCCCATCTACCCTCCACCCTCCACCCTCTACCCTCTCCCAATGAGCGATCGATTTCGGAAATTCGTCCAAATAATTGGCAGTGGGCCGCACACTGGGAAGAGTTTGACTCGTGAGGAAGCAGCAGAAGCAATGGAAATGATGCTGCTGCAAACAGCCACTCCTGCCCAAATTGGAGCATTTTTGATCGCGCATCGGATCAAGCGACCGACGGGGGCTGAGTTAGCGGGGATGTTAGATGCTTATGCCAGTATGGGGCCGAGATTACAACCTGTTGCCAGCCATCACCGCGCGCCAGTTATTTTGGGGATACCTTATGATGGTCGATCGCGGACTGCGCCGATCGCGTCCATTGTCGCACTAATTATGGCAGCGGCAGAAATTCCGGTCATCTTGCACGGTGGCGATCGAATGCCGACTAAATATGGCATTCCCCTCATCGATATCTGGCAAGCCTGGGGAATTGATTGGACGGCGGTATCTCTCGATCGCCTTCAGGCGATCTTTGCCGCCACGGGGTTAGGCTTCATCTACACCCCCACTCATTTCCCCGCTGCGGCGGGACTGACGCCCTATCGCGACCAAATCGGCAAACGTCCTCCGATCGCCACTTTGGAGCTATTGTGGTGCCCTTACGCTGGTGATGCTCACCTGATATTTGGTTACGTCCATCCACCGACCGAACAGACGGCACTTGTCGCCGCGACACTCCGCGACACGCCCCACAAAATTACCACCGTCAAGGGCTTAGAAGGCAGTACCGATCTCCCCCGCGATCGCACGGTAATTGTTGGCGTACATCGATCGGGACGCGAGTTGGAGCGAATTTTCTTGCATCACTACGATTATGGTTTAAGTAATGTTAATCCACCCTTACTTGCCACTCCAGAATTAATGGTTGAATTTGCAAATGTTTTGGCAGCGAAGCCCTCAGATTTACTCGATTCAGTCATCTGGAATGCCGGATTTTATTTATGGCATTGTGGCGGCGCTAGCGATATGATGACAGGGATGCAGTTAGCAACAGTATTATTAACTAGTGGTGCCGTTTACGATCGGTTGGCACAGATTGCCGCAGCTTTGAATGAGTAAATGAACAGACACTAATTAATCACGATCGCAGAGTAGAGCCACAGATAGATGACATCTAAGACTAAAAAATCACCAAACACACAGCCGACGATCGTCCGGTTATTTCATTGGATTAATATCGTTAGTTTATTTGGCACGATCGCGAGTGGCTTGCAAATTTATAACGCCAATCCCGTATTTGGCGGACGAGAAGGCATTCATATTCCCTGGCTACTGACACTCGGTGGCTGGTTGGCTGGCGGTCGCAACTGGCATTTTGCTCTAATGTGGATTTATGGCTTAAATCTTTTAGCATACGGAATTTATATATTCTGGACTAAAAGATGGCGCGATCGATTTGTAGACGAGCGCGATATCAGAGCGCTCCAAGCTAGTAGTAATCCTAAACGACGTCAATATGCTTGGCATCGGCTGGTTTATACCAGTATTATTCCGATTTTATTACTTGCGATCGCGACAGGTTTATCGATGTATCAACCAGTGCAATTTTATTGGTTGTCTTCGTTATTTGGCGACTGGCAGACACTTCGCACGGTTCATTTTATGACTGTCCCGCTGGTTTTGTTATACACGCTGGTACATTCTATTTTAGCATTAGGGATTGGCGACGGAAAAATTGCTACGTCATTTCTAAAGTTAAAGAATGTCGATCTGTAATGTAAATATCTGTGGTGTTGACAAGTTTTATTTAACATTAAATTAAGAGGATGTCTGAAAAGTAGCTAGCGGTTGAAACCGCTGCTAATGAGGCAAAGTCCACCTACGTGGACTAAGAGTTTTCTTTAACCCGCGAAGGCGGGTTTTGCAAATGTAGCCGCGATTTTAATCGCTAGGCTACCTAAGATCTGACTTTTCAGACATCCTCTAAGATCTAATACATCTAGTTACTCCCTAAAACCTAAAACCTAAAACCTAAAGCCTAAAACCTAATTTCTATGAATGATGAAACACCAGAAGCAACCGGACGAATATCTCGAAGACAGCTCCTCAAATGGGCTGGAGCCGGATTGCTAGTAAATGCGGCTGGTACATTGCTTTACGATCCGATCGGGCGGTTGTCGATGCCGCTGAATGAAGCAGTTGAAGCCCTGTTATTGTCGTCAAAACCAACACCAGAATTTCCGATCTCCGCGATCGAACCCGATCGCCTGATTGTCAATAGTTTTCGTGGTACACCTAAGATCGACATCGCAAACTTTCAACTCAAGATTTCAGGTGAAGTAGCTAACCCCTTGAGTTTGAACATGGCAGAGATTCAACAATTACCTTTAACATCAATGGTAATTCGTCAAGTCTGCGTTGAAGGTTGGGCGGCGATCGTCCAATGGGGTGGCGTCAGATTGCAAGACTTATTACAGATCGCCCAGCCGCGATCGAGTGCTAAATATGTATATTTCCAATCTGCCGATGGCTACTATGAAAGTTGGGATTTGGCTTCAGTGCTGCATCCCCAAACTCTGTTAGCGTATCAAATGAACGGTCGAGATCTCCCTGCCGAAAATGGGGCACCATTACGCTTAGCATCACCAATCAAGCTCGGCTATAAACAAAGTAAATGGGTGACAGAAGCAATCGTCACCAGTCAACTGTTACCAAAACGCGGCTATTGGGAAGATTTGGGCTATGAATGGTTTGGCGGGTTGTAAGTGACTGGGTGGTAGTCATCGCTGCTAAATTGACACGATCGCGCGTCATTGCAGAGTTGAGGCGAGCGATTTGGAGCGATCCGATCGAGAAAATCTAATTTGGGCAAATTTTGACTAGACAGATATTCGTGAGTATGTTAATCTAAATTAAGTATGCTGGTGTAGCTCAGTTGGTAGAGCAGCTGATTTGTAATCAGCCGGTCGGGGGTTCGAATCCGTCCACCAGCTTTAAAATATCCCTAAAACAGGGAGACATATCAACTATACATAGCGCTCGCGCACTAATAATGACTGGCAACTGACGATCGAACGTCAACTGCCAGTCATTATTTTTTGTCAAGAACGAGCGCCATGAATTTGGAAATCCGAGCGAGTGCGATCTCGATCGAGAGTATCGCAATTAAGATCCGAAACAGTGTCGTCACAGCAAAAATGATTGTTGGCGAGCGGTGACAGGTATGGCACTCATTTTGGGCAATATAAGAGTACAACATTTCATAATTAGCTACCGATCGATCTCAGTCATGTCTGCTGCTGCGATCTGGGAATCCAAAACCGCTACACAAATATTTGTCAACTCTATCTAGATCGACTAATTCATGCCCGTTTCTACCAATTGGGTAGACACGATCTCTCCCAATTCTGAGTAACCGATGATGAAGAACAAACCCAACCCCGATCGATCCTTTATCCACTTCATCCTCAGAGCGCAGCAGCTAGCCAAACAAGATGCTCGATCGGACAGAGGTTATGCGATGATGATCGTCTCGATTATTACGATCGCGATGTTTAGTCTGTTGGCGGTATATATGATGATGACCAACCTTACCAAGTCATCAACCAATGCCTATATCGATGGTACGAATACTTTCTATGCGGCTGAGTCGGGATTGAACAGACGCGCCGAACAGCTTCGCCAAAAATTTGTCGGTTATGCTCTCCCAGATAACAAAACTGCTACTCCCAACCCAGCAAATATCTCTACTTGCTTTCCGTTACCGCTGACTGCTACACCAACGGCTAACAACGACTTCGAGTGTCGGAACTATCCATTTAGAT
>NZ_JANMZA010000387.1:0-13746 GCF_031382685.1 Chamaesiphon sp. OTE_8_metabat_110
TTCCCCTTTCCCCTTTCCCCCTTCCCCTTCCACCAGGGAAATAAATCGCTCGATCTTAATTTTCTCCACCCCAGCTTGGGGAGTGCCCAGCAAGATTTCTCGATCGTTAACTTGATAAACAACCGCAAAACTATCTTCCCAGGCAATTATCGCAGGATTCTTAATCCGACAGATCTGGTTGGCGGGAATATCCATCATTCGTCCCATCAAACCCAAGACTTCCGCAATCGCCGCACACAGTTGGAGAGTAGCCCGATTATTGCGTTCGAGCTGCATATCGACGATCCGTTGGACGGTTTCACGGCGATATTTAATCCCTAAATACAAACTAACCATCTGGAAACAAGCAAGGATACCTTCCCTCACCCCTTCGCCCAAGACAGCGGGAAATTTACCATCGCTATAGGTAATCGCAATTTGACTGGGTGGAGTGGCAAATTCGCTGTTAGTGACTTGGAAATCTAATTCAGGAGCGTAATCGACAAAGATGGCGGAGACGGCTGAAGTTTCCGACCATTTATCGTCGAAGGCATCCGTGACGTTGAGAAGGTGGGCACTGAGTCCGATTAACCTGGCTGGTAAAACAATCGGAGCTGGGCAATCTAGATGAATGGGGGTACCAAACTCTGGGGCTGGGACTAAACTATCGAACCAGAATCGCTCGGTGGCAAGAGAGTTGGGTAACGAGCGAGCATGGACGGCATCTTGCCAGACGCGCTCGGTTAATTGAGCTAACGCTTTACCTTTGGGTAGGGCTAAGTTTTGGTGCTGGAAGTAATGGGTAATTAAATCGAAGACTTCTGCTCGATGGGGAGTGTCGAAAACCTCTGTCAGATCGGGATATCGATCTTGCAAGTCGTGGAAGTCAGCCGCAGGCAGGACGAAGCAGACGGTTTCTTCGGAAGCTAAGGCAGTCTCACAGGGAATGTTGCGAAGGAGACTGATACCGCCTAAGAGCGTGCCTGGTTCTAATACTTGGAGCGAGACTGGTTTACTGGTAATGGGTTCGACCCCAACTAGGCGGACTTTACCAGAGTAGATAACTAATAAGTGGTTTGGTAACTGGCTGTTAATCAGGATTTTTTGACCCATCCGAAACCGGAGTGGCTTCATTTTACCAACCCAATGTTGTAAGTCGTCTGGTGATAACCTGTCGAATGGGGCGATATGTGCGAGGAAGGTTTGAATGTCGGTAGGGGTTAGGGTTTGTTGTTCGAGCATGGGTAGATGGGGGAAGGGGTAAAGGGTAAAGGGTAAAGGGGGCAATTAATGCCTCTTTAGTTCTTGTCTGCGAAAGCTAGAGTGGATTGTTGTGAAATTGGTGGCGTGGAGAGCAATTTCTGGACTTCTTCATAGATCCATTGATTGAATAGTTCCTCGGTGAGGTACTGACGCATCTCCTCGTCGAGTTGGGCGGGGATAATGGTTTCGAGTTGCAGAACTACCCACCATTCACCGATTTGGAGGGGTGGCAGGACTTCTAATGGTTGGAGGGTAATTAGTGCGTTAGCCAGGATGGGGTCGAGTTTACCCAGTTCGACGGGGCCGCTAATGCCTTTAGTTTTGGCTTCGATCCCCTCAGAGTAATGGGGTGCGAGTTCGACGAAGGAGGCTTCTTCAGATACCAATCGGAAGTAGATTTCTTCAGCAACGTCGATTTCTTTAACCCGAATCATCGAAAATACCACTCGATCGATCTGGGATTTACGCTGGCAAAAGTGTGACTCTACTTGGGTTTCCCATTTGTCGATCTTAAATTTTCGCAGTTGCAATTCACGATCGATTAACTCTTTTAGATCGTCACGTCCCAACTGCTGTTGTTGGAGCCAAGCGTCTAAATCCTGTTCATTACCCAGTTGCTGTTGTTGGCAAAACCGTTGCCGCGCATCTTGATGTTCTGTTTCAGTAATCTCGTAATCCTTAATTGCTGCCTCGATTATCATCTCCTTGGCAAGTTGGGGCACTAACCGATATTTACTAATCAAAGGTAGGAGTTGTTCGGCGGTTAGAGATGTATCCCCGATTTGCAAGACAGCAGACATAGATCGTTTCCTAAATAATTGAGATTGAGTCGGATGGAATTAGCGGAGATTTTTGACTCCATCAGATTGCTTGGCAAACATATCAGTAAACAGACTCATGACTGTCCGATCGCGTAGTTTGATATTGGCTTTAACTGACATCCCTGGTTTAAGCTGGATGTCCGTTCCCTTCACAGTTAAAGTCTGTTGAGAGAGCCTAATTTTGGCTGGGAACCGGGCGTAAGGATAAATTTGGTCTGGGGGGAGGGCATCGGAACCGATCCATTCGATCGTCCCTTTAACGTCGCCAAATTCGCTAAAGTTAAAGGTATCGATGCGGACATCTACCTGTTGACCGATTTTGACGAAGCCGATATCTTTATTAGTAATGTAGACTTTAGCGATCGCGTCTTTACTGGGAATAATCTGGACGAGAGGCTCTGGGGAGTTACTGTTGACTACGCCCTCTGGGTAAACTTTGAGTTCAAATACTTCGCCTGCAACTGGGGCGTGGATTTCTTGATATTTGAGACTTTGTTTGGCTTGGGCGATTTGGTTGGTAATTTCGGTAATTTTCTTCTCGTTTTCGACGATCGATTTATTGAGTTGAGAGTCGATTTCGGCAATGCGTTTGTCGTTTTCAGCCAGTCGGGAATACAAGTCTTTGCGGTTGACGGCTTTGTTATTATCTAATTTTGAGGTGCTTTGACTGGCACTAAGCTGGAGTCTGGCATGTTCTTCGTCCAGTTGGGCGATCTCGGACTGGCGTTGTTTGAGCGTCTGCTGTTGTTCTTGAATGCGTTGCTGTTGGCGTTGGTTGTCGGCTTTACTAGTCGAAATCAGTCGCGTCTGTTCGAGTTGGAGGCGGCTTTGTTCTTGGAGCTGTTGCTCTAGTTCGCTCGCACGGGTGACTACTTCTTGTTCTTGGCGATCGATCTGAGTTCTGGCGATGGCTCCAGCAGCTCCAGCGGGACGCAAGTCGGTGAGGATCTGTTGGTTGATGGCTAATGTTTTTTGACTGGCACTAATTTTGGCTTGATTTTGGGATAATTGTCGATCGATCTGACTTAGAGCAGTAGCTAAACTATCGCGCCCGCTGGCGATTTCGCTGTTGATGCTGGTAATATTCGAGCCAATTCCGGCTTGTTGGTTGACTAATCCCTGACGGCGGACGCGGTTTTCACTCAGTTGCTTTTGAACTTGCCCGATTTCAGATTTACCTGCTGATAGTCGGGTGTTGAGTTCGTTAACGCTCGATGCCAACCGTCTTTGCTGTTCGGGAGTAAGACTCGCGCTACCCGTACCGCTCATTTCGGCACGGTAGAGCTGATTTTCGGTAATTAGGGCACTACGGCTTTGAGCCAGCGCAAGGATTTCAGGAGCGATCTTAATCCCCTTTCCCCCTTCCCCTTTCCCCTTTCCCCCTCTTAGATTCATCTGCGCTCGATAAAAACTATTCTCCGCTGCGAGGGATTCTTTAGTGCTAGCGAGGTAACTGAGTTGAGATTCGGGGATGGTTGATTCTAGTTTCAGCAGTAATGCTCCAGCTCGAACTTTGTCGCCGTTTTTGACGTAGATCTGTTTGACGACACCACTCATGGGAGCTTGGATCTTCTTGGCATCGTCGATGGGTTCGAGTTTACCGTCAGCGGGAATGGCTTCGTCGATGCGGGCGATTAGTGCCCAACTAATGACGGCGACGATTAAGCCCATGATCCCCCAGCCGATAGCTCGCGACCAGATTTGGGATTGTTGGAAGATGACCGATTGACTGGTGTTGTCGCGATGTTTGAGGGCAGTAGATTTGCTAGCAGTTGCTAACTCGGAGTTACTAGTTTTGACGATCTCCACGTCACGATCTTTAAGCATTTGGACGACCCATGATTTCAACCACTTCCCAGGAATTTGCAGCCACGGCACCAGCCTGATGCTGTTAATTTTGTTGCACAGCTACTGCTATAGGCCTATTGTTCCCTAGATCTGCGGGTGATTTTCATTTAGTGGGCAGATCCGCTCTTAATCTTGAAGATTACGACGGGTAACGTTTGCAGATCCGTCAAGTTAGGGCAAATAGTTAGGGGCAGGTGCCGCTAACCGAGCAAAAGCTCGCGTTTGCTCAATCGGTATTTGGAGTGGCGCGAACGTCAGGGGTATGCGGTCGAGCCGAATAGTCCGATCTTTATCTCTGAATCCAATCGCCATCGGGGTAAGCGTCTGAGTTATGACGGTATTTATAAGGTCGTTAAGGAATTTGAGACGGCGACTAATGTATCGCTCCATCCCCATCAATTTAGACATACATTTGCCACTAATATGATGGTGCAGGGCATGAACCCCGATCGTATGATGACACTGTTGTTAAGCCAGCGATCGCGTCCAGTACTGGCTCTGAGGACAAACTCGTTCCTGGGTCAGTTACCTCTGGTGTCTGGGCCGACTTCCTCTGTGTGCAAATTTCACCTGCCACCAGACGATCGTCTGCGGCTGCATTGAAGGACTTTTTTGGGCGAGAGTTAGAAATGCAAGTATCTGTTGGCGATCGAGTCGTTCCTACAACTCCCCGAACGGGAAGCGAGCGGTCATGTGTTAAATTATCGCGGACAGTTACTGACTGCGGGTTTAGCTGCGGCGACGGTAAATGCGCGGCTAGCGGCACTACGCTCTTTTGTCATTCATGCTTACAAGCGGAAACTGTGTAATTTTCGGTTGGATGATATTAAATCAGTCAAGGCGCAGAGTTATAAGGATACTAGGGGAATCGCTTAGTTCAAGTACTACCATCGTCGTCTAAAAGCTAGGCTTTTTCAACTAGCTTATCATTCCCTACCATACTGAAGATCGATCGGGATGCCAAAGTTAAATCTAAAGCATAGGTTATAGGTTCAATATTCTCTGATGGAATATAGATCGAATCGGGATAATTAGAGTTAGTTTGTCAATTCTCAATCGCAAGATTTTATTTTAAAGAGATAAAATATATACAATAACTTTTTGACAAGATTCGGTCTGAATTTAGCATTTATGTATAAGCTGCCTAATTTTTTTATCAATTTTAATTATTCTAGGCTTGCACTTGTAAAAGCACATATTTGCTATATTACAAATTGTTAGTTATTCAATTAAAATTAATTAGATCGAGATATTATGTAGTGGTAGATACAGATTGTAAATTATTAGCTTAGCAAGCTATATACAGCAGCCTTAGAGCGACTGAGATAGTAACGATTGGAGCACAAACACCAAGCTCCGTCCTAAGTTGTCTCTTACTAATTTCAACCATTAAATAAGCCATCGACTTAATCCATCTCGATTCAACATCGATGTTTGATCGGTGTTTGCTGTGAATATTTTCATGAGATTCTACTCTCTGTTTATTAATTTAAGATTTGCAAAAATTAATTTAAAGAAAGAGGTTTGATTGTGACTAGAACTAGAGCATCAATACTTTTCTTTGATATTGGAGATACTTTAGGCACTTCAAAAATATCGCCCCCTCCTGCTCATTTAGTAGGGATAGATATCTATCCATATATACCAAAGATTCTTCAGCAGTTAAAAGATAATAATCTAAAAATAGGCATTATATCCAACACTGGGAGTGAGGTAGCAGCCGCGATCGACGAAGTGCTTGAAGAAGCTGATATTGATAATTTTTTCGATCCAAACTTGCTCATTTATAGCTCAGTGGTTGGGGTGAGCAAACCCAATCCGAAAATTTTTCAACTAGCCGCTCAAAAAGCAAGTCATCCGACAGAGCCTCAGCATTGCCTCTTTGTCGGAGAAGATAGTAAAGAACGAAAAGCCGCTTTTGATGTCGGGTGGCAAGTATGCCCCCATCCACGTTTGATTTTGGATGTATTAAACGGCAGCCGTTTGAGATATATTCGAGTCACAGTTACGACAGCTCAAAGTAATAACGCATGGCGATCGGTGATTAAAGATCTGTCGGTTGTGCCTTTATATGTAACGGGAGCACAGGGAAATCAAGTTTATGCGATCGCGACTACCTCATCGATAACCAAGCTTGACGATCTAGGTTTTCAAGTCGATCGATTGGGCAGTGAGGGCGATCCGCTCACAACAGATGTGTACCTGCTGCGGGACGATCTGCAAACTAGCGCGGGTTTTCTCAACCCCCAAGGACAATCTAGTAGCTTTTTTGTTAATGATGAAGAGTCAAAATGGGTGTTAGCTTCTTCGACTGAGGGAATTTTTATTGCCTTACCCGGCGATCGATCGGTAGAAGAATATCATTTTGAAAATGCACATCACGGACACAATCTCAAGCTGTTACCCGATCTCAGTTTACTCGAACCGTTTGGAACAGGTGAAAATGCCAGAACCGCAGGTTTTGTTGATGCAACCGTAGTTGAATCATCTTTGAGTAGTAGTGAATTAGAAAAATTCAAAACAATTACTCCAGATTCAATTCGTGGATATTTAGACAGGTATACAGGTGTAAAACCGCTGGATGAATCAGTCGGCATCAAAATTAAAAGCCGACATATCCACAGTTCAGATATTGGTGTCGTCACCACAGCCTTGGCACAAGATCTCGAAAAAATCGGTGGTGGTAATTTCAGTATCGGCATGAATCGATTCGTTCATGAAGGACGCGAGTTGGATAACGTAGAAGCAGAGCTACGGGGGAGTGAATCGGCAGAAATTGTGTTAGTTACTGCTCATTTAGATTCGACCGCTGCTTCGAGCCATACTGCTGGCGATTACGATCCCGATCGAGATCCCGCACCTGGAGCTGATGACGATGCTAGCGGCATTGCGGCTGTCTTAGCGATCGCCACTGTCATCAAACAATTAGCGGCAATTAAACCACCCAAGCGAACGATCCGATTCGTGCTGTTTAATGCTGAAGAGCATGGCTTAGTGGGTAGTCAGGCTTATGCACGTACCCAAGCCGCGATTGCTGCGCCGATTGTCGGCGTATATCAAATGGATATGATTGGTTACAACGTTAAACCCCCACGTTCCTTTGAAATCCATGTCGGTTATGCCGCCTCAGCCAATGTCCAAAAGCGATCGCTCGTACTCGCTCAACGGATGAAACGGTTAGCTGCGGTATTATCGCCGAACTTAGCATCTCCGCAAATCTATACTCAACCAGATCCCGCCGAAGGCAGGAGCGATCATGCCAGTTTTCATCAACGTGGCTATGCGGCTTGTGTCACCTCTGAGGATTTCTTTGCTGGGCCGCTGCCCACATCCCCAGCCTCCGAGCCAAATCCTAACTATCACCGGGATGGAGATACTTTCGTCGATTTTGATTATGCGGCGGATATTGCTCGCGTGATTGGAGCTGCTACCTGGGTAACGGCTAACCTGTAATTCTGGTTGAGCTAATTCAAAATTGTCAAAATTCCGGTTTGATTTTTGGCTGCTAACTTTCTGTTCCTATCACCAAAAAATGAGGTATTCAAATGGCACATGCGATCGATACTCGTAACTTCACTACCAATAGTGCAACTGCTGCCCGAATTAATCAACTCAGTCAAGCTGCATCTGTTGTCTCCGATCAATTGCCCGGAACTCAGGCAATTAGTGTTCCTGCTTTGAATTCGCTCACAGGTACGCCCAATCGTCTCTTGTCAACTAATGCCCCAAGCACAGCCGGATCGCTGATCGATCGAGCATTGAGCTTTGTCGCGCAAACCAGCCCCGTCTTGGGATTTGCCCCAGGTGAGCCAGTAGAATTTGTCCCAGACTCTACCATTGAAACAACCAGTTCCGATAGTAAAGCCGTTCATCTTCAACAAAGCTATCGGGGCATCCCGATCTTCCAGATGGTGCGCACCGTTCGCTTCGCTCCTGACAACACCATTAGCGATGTCGTCGGAAACAACGTTAATCTCCCACCCGGAATTAATACGGCACCCCAAATTAGCGTTACTCAAGCAGTACTAGCCGCCGCTCAGTATGTAGCTAATCCCGACGGCACAGAGACAACGATCGATGGTTGGGGACAGCCAATGACTCCAGTTCGCATCGATCTATCCGATTATGTGCCCCAAATCCAGGTAACTTCGCCCCTCCCCAGCAAACCGACAGTTTTGGATAAAGGTCTTTTTGCCGATCCTATTTCGGCTCATTTGGTGCTCTTTTATCAAAATCCTGAGACGCGGCTCGGATGGTACGTGCGGATTACGCTACCAGATCGTCAAGATCGATATGAACTGATTGTCTCAGCAGATCGCCCTGAAGCAGAAATTCTCTACTGCCAAAGCTTAACGCGAACAGCTCTGGGTAAAGGCAATGTTTATAAAGAAAATCCGAGCGCAACACCTCGGCAAATGATTGCTTTCCCTCGGGATCTGAGTGATTATCCCGTTCCCAAACCGACCAAGCTACCTGCTCAATTTCCCGGTCATTGGTGTGCTAGCAATAAGTGCATGGGGAATAATACCATTGCGACCTTAGGTGAATCGATTAAGACTCTTCAAGGCAAGGTTCAAAGTGGAAAAGTCGTCTTCGATCCTGCCAATGACAGCGGAGACGATCAGAAGATTCTGAATATCTTCTATTTCTGCAACTATATGCACGACTTCTTCTACTTATTGGGGTTTAATGAAGCAGTTGGCAACTTTCAAGATGTGAATTATACCGGACAGGGAAATGCCAGCGACCCCGTATTGGCTCACGCTCATAGCGGTACGGTGAATGGAACGGCTAATATGTCAACCCCTCCAGATGGTCAAAGACCTGAGATGAATATGGGGCTAGTAGCTGCTACTGGTCGGCATACCGCCTTTGATGCCGATGTCGTCTTCCATGAATTTACACATGGAGTAACTAACCGCTTAGTCGGCGGTCGGATGAATAGTCCACAGGGGCTGCAACAGATCCAAAGTGGCAGCATGGGCGAAGGTTGGAGTGACTATTTCGCGCTCACGATTCAAAACTTCGACAAATCAGTTGAAAAAGTCGTTACTGGGGACTGGGTAGTTAATAATCCCAATGGTATCCGAGGTCTAAAGTACGATAGCAGCTTCCCCGATCGCTTTGGCAAAATTGGGACGGGACGTTACAACCAAGTGCATAACATTGGTGAAATTTGGTGCGCTACGTTGATGGGGATGAATCGCGAGATTGGAACAGCATTAGGCTCTAAAGAGCGCGGTCATCAACTCGGCTGGCAAATTGTTGTAGATGCCCTAAAACTGTCTCCCTCCAATCCCAGTTTCTTAGATGAACGTAATGCGATTCTCCAGGCACTCAGTGACTTGCAGACAAAAGGAAGCTTGAACGCTGCGGATTATAAGAAGGTCAAAAAAGCAGTTTGGACAACCTTTGCGAAATTTGGCATGGGACCCAATGCTGATTGTTTTGGAGCATCGTTGAACGGGATTGTTGAAGATACTAATGTGCCTTCCGGTCTGTAGTTAGACAGCAGGAGTAGCGGAAAACCCGTTCCTCCTGCTCTAATAACGCTCAACATTGTCACTTTCCCCACCGATACCACCAGGAGCCAAAGCTGATGAATACCCCACAAGATTCTCTCAGTCAAGGATTTGAAAAAGCATGCCAAGTCATTAATCAATTGTCTCAGTCGAGTGAAATTCCCAATTTTGAAAGTACAGGAACTCGCGCCCTAGAAGCCTGGTTCTTGGGTCCAAAAGCTGAAAATGCGTATGAATTAGAACGCTTTATTGTCGAAGCCATTCGAGATCAGGCATTTTGGCGCAGAAACTTTCATCCCAGCGATCCCACTCACATCACTGGAGAGATGAAGAGATCGCCTGAATATCTCGAAGCAATGGATTCTCTTACCGAGGGATATCAGTCCTTATTGGCGTTTCTGAAAAAATCCGTACCCTTTTTCAGTATGCGCTACCAAGGACACATGAACTGGGATTTAACCATTCCTGGTATCCTGGGCTACTTCGCCGCCATGCTCTACAACCCCAATAATGTTGCCTTTGAAGGATCGACAGCGACAACAATTTTGGAAGTCCTAGTTGGCGACGATCTCTGTAAAATGCTTGGATATACCATTCCAGATCGAGCAGCCATCGACAAAGGTGCGATTCGCCCCTGGGGACATATTACCTGTGATGGTACTGTTGCCAATATTGAGGCTCTCTGGTCAGCAAGAAATCTCAAACTCTATCCCTTAGCTTTACAAGCAGCATTAAAGGAAGATCCAGCCTTAGCAGCGGGTAAACAGATCGTCATTTCACGCTCAACTGGTGAATCACTCCCGTTGATTGAGCTAGATACTTGGTCGGTACTCAACCTCAAAGCCGATGATATCCTCGCTTTACCGACTCGCCTCACCCATGAATACCAAATTTCACGGGATACTATTACGACGAGTCTCGCCAAGTATTCCTTACAAAGCTTGGGAATCCAAGAATTTTCCTGCCGCTTTCTCAGCCAGATCGATAAATCTCCCGTTTTCTTAGTGCCAGGTACAAAACATTATTCATTCCCCAAAGCTGCTGCTATTCTGGGTATTGGTGCATCAAACACGATCGATGTACCTGTAGATAAAGATGCCAGAATGAATATTACTGCGCTCAAGGAACTCCTCGAACAATGTCTGAGCGAGCAAAGACCTGTTTATACAGTTGTCGGTGTCATCGGCAGTACCGAAGAAAGTGCGATCGATCCGATTAGAGATATTTTGACATTACGAGCGGAGTTTCGTCAGCTTGGCTTGGAATTCACCGTTCATGGTGATGCTGCTTGGGGTGGCTATCATATTTCCGTGATTCGGGATGATTTTGATATGCCTGTGCCACTGGCTAATTTTGCAGCTCCGCCCCCTCCTGCCATACCGTTAAAGCAATATGCGATCGATCAGTTCCAGGCTTTAGGTGATGTCGATTCAATTACGGTAGATCCTCATAAATCTGGCTACATTCCCTATCCAGCCGGAGCACTTTGCTATCGCAACTCAGCTATGCGAGATCTCGTTACTTTTAGTGCCCCAGTCGTCTTTCATGGTGATACCGAACCAACAGTGGGAATCTATGGCATCGAAGGGTCGAAGCCAGGAGCAGCAGCAGCAGCAGTTTATCTGAGTCATCGAGTGATTAGACCCTCAAAAAGTGGTTACGGCAAAATCATCGGTCAAGCACTTTTTAGTTGTAAAAAACTTTATGCGCGACTGCTATGTATGGCACGTCCTGAAGACCCTTTTATTATCATTCCGGTACCTCGACTACCTGCGGAGGCTGATGGTTCTGATATCCAACAACAAACTCAATTTATTCGCGACAGAATTGTTGGTAAGACTAACGAAGAGATTATTAACGATCTTGCTGCCATGAAATTACTCGCAGAAATTGGGCCAGATCAAAATATATTGGCTTATGCGTTTAACTTTAAAACTGGATCGGAAATTAATACTGACTTAGCTCAAACTAACCGTTTAAATAAAGCTCTTTACAATAGACTGAGCATTAATCCAGGCGATGACATCTACGGCTACGATCTAATTGTGAGTACTACCGACTTAAATGCCGCTCAATATGGAGACATATTTATTAATGACTATAAACGCCGTCTAGGAGTTGAAAAGTCTGCTGGAGTATCCATTACAGTATTGCGCTCTGTGGTAATGGATCCTTGGGTAACTGAGACTACACAAGGCTCATTCTTGGATATTTTGGAAGATGAATTTCGGCAAGCTATAACTGAAGCAATTACAGAAATTGCACCCATCTAAACTAGAGGTTATTGACTCATGGCTTGTAACTCTGGTCGCTCATATCCGATCCAATCGGGAGATACACTTTATCTTATTGCACAGCAAAAATTAGGAGATGGCAACCGTTGGACTGAAATCTTGAAACCGGATGGTACCCAATTTACCGAGTCCGATGCTGAAAATTTACAGGTGGGGCAAGAAGTTTGTCTGCCCCAGCAATCGATCTCGCACCGAAGATTTGCACTCTACTTTTCGTGGAGTCGTCTTCAGGAGATTGGGGCGGAACTTGGCAAATTAGAAAATCGATACTCCAGCTTATTTGAATTTCGACGATCGATCTGGCCTCTATATGAATGGGCAGCAAATCCATCACAATACAAGCAAGATATCTCTGGTTTTCTAGACCATGTTGTTTTATTTGACTTTCAACATTTCAGTGAAGTTATTTCTACAATCACAGGTAATCCTGTCGCTTTAATCCAACGACAGAGTGAGAATGGTACGCTCCAGTTACTCGATGAAAACTTCCTGGAAGATATCGATACTTTAATTATAGTTAGTTTGGATCACTTTGGCACAGAACAAAAACCTAGAGGAGAAGAAGTAGCAGCTATTAAGAAATTTTTAGAACGTGAAGATGCCTGTTTGTTAGTCTGTCCTCAACATGATGTCGGTGCTAGAGAAGATCGAGCATCTCATGAAATAGAATTTTTACATCATGGCGATCGTTTAGTTCCGGCTCAACAGCGAATTGGTGGATTTGCAAGAGCAATTCTAGCCGAACTCGGCTTCCCAATTGAAAATCAATTTGGACTAAATCCAGCCAAGCTAAGTCACGATCGTTCTCCTGCTCCTTTACTTACATTTCCAGATTTAGACGATCTAAAAATCCTTCAAGATGTCACTACATTTAATCTTCATCCTCATCTACCCCATTATTTTATTCCTGACTCCCTTAAAGATTCGGTGCGGGTATTAGCAAAACAACTAATCAATCCAGCCGCTCCAATTCATCCCTTTGTAGCAGCAGGAAATATTTATTTTAATGCGCTGCTCTGGATTCTGCCTAGTGGTACTCGCGTAGCCAACATATTTGTTTGTGATGCAACTCTTTGGAGTTCAGCTTTTGGTGGAGTTCAGAGCCTAGAATTTTTTTGGAGAAATTTAGCACTCTTGGAGTAAATAGGCTAATTTTAAATGACGATCGTGTCTGGTGACTTTGCGTTTTAAAATACTCCTAAAATATTTGAATTTCAAATGTTGTTTAATTCAGTCATAGTCAAATCACAGCTATTTATTAATTTAGTTTTAGCACTAATCATTCTAAATAGTATTTTTTCATTTAACTGTCAAGCTTCTCAGTCAGTAGATCGATCGATAATATTTTATCCTCAACAAACTATTCAGATCGATCGTCATCAGCGAAATATATTAGTTGACACAGATTTTAAAACTAGTTTTCAACTTAGGATCGGTCAAACTGCTATCATAAAATCTGAGAGCTTTGAGCTAAAATTCTTGAATGTTGTCAAGGATTCTAGATGCCCTAAGGAGCTTAACTGCTTTGAGTCAGGGCAAATAGAAATTGCTGTTGAAATCATAGTCAAGGATCGTAGTTATGGAAATTTACAGATCATCCATAATGCAAGTCATAAAAATTCAGAAACTATAAAAGTCGATAATTATTTGATAAAATTTGTTAAAGCAGAACCTTATCCACAGAATACCCTAAGAATAAAGGCTTCAGATTATGTTATTACTTTAATGGTTTCATACATTGGCTAATATCCAGATCGCTATCCAATGTAGCAAAGGCTGAACTAGGTGATATTTAAGATACATCTATCACTTTTAAGTGGTAGAAGTTGAGACGACTTAAACAAGCTCAGGGCAAGGGATTCAGCTAATTAAATAGCTGAATTTATCAAAAATATGCCTTCTAAAATTGCCTTGGTGTCTACGTTTAAGAGATTGAGAATCGATTTAGTTTCGGATCTCGCTCTATTGCGATCTCTACATGCCGTAACGCTTAGATCTGAAGCCTATCTCAGAGGTTTG
>NZ_JANMZA010000413.1:0-17635 GCF_031382685.1 Chamaesiphon sp. OTE_8_metabat_110
TTCTATCGCCAACCGATCGACTCCGATTATTAGAACACAATATTTATCACTCGCTCCGCACCACCGATCGCTACACCTGGGTTTATAGTGAAAGTGCCGATTGGTGGCAAAATCGGATTCCCCCAGGTGCTGAAGCGGCGATCGATCGTGCCAGAGCCAAACTTAAAGCTGGTAAACCCTTGGGCTTCGATCTCGCGCCTGCTGTCGATAAAGCTGTCAAGCAGTGTCAAGCAGTCAGTAAATATTGCTAGTATTTGCTCCGCTCTAGCATCGCCTCCGATTGTGTCTTGTCGCGCTAAACCCGGAGGAAACCTCCGGAGCGCGCGCCGCAAATCGGGGCGGACTTTGTATCATGAGCCGAGACTTCCAGTCTCCAGGCATTTCTTATCCAAGCCCAAAGCCTAAATTAGATACAACCACTCAAGAGTTGTGCCACTTGTGGGGCTGTCACTTGTAAGCAATACTTATCCTCCACCATCGCCCTACCTGCTGCACCCATTTGCACACATAAGCGCGGATCGTTTGCTAGTTTAGATAAATAATCCGTCCACTCCGACAGCGTACTTGCTTGAAAGCCATTGACACCATGAGCGATAATTTCTTGGTTGACACCAATCGGCGTGCCGACTACAGGCAAAGCGCAAGCCATATATTGAATCAGTTTGATGCCGCATTTCCCCTCTTCCCACGGGGTACTATCTAATGGCATAATCCCTACATCAAAGCTTTTGATATCTGCGACTTCCGATTGTTCGCGCCAATCTTTAATTGTCAGATCGAGATTGCCAAGGGTTAAGCTGCCTGCACCGACAAATGTAAAGTTACAGTTCTGTTGACGATCGAGGGTTTCAAATACAGATTGAATCGATCTTAGGTAGATACTGGTACCTGGAGAACCAATCCAGCCAATATTAAATGCTCTATTCCTACCATCGGTTTTGATGGAGTAGCGATCCAAATCGATTACCGTTGGAATTATTTCAATGCTTTTGGCACCCGCTTTACTAGCCCTAGTGGCAATGTATTTATTGCCAGCAATTACTAATTGAGCATGAGCCATCACCCGGTCTATTTTGTGAGCTAGGAAGATTTTAGTCAGCTTCGTGCCGTAATAATCGTAAATATGAAACTGGGCATCATCATAATCAACAGCATAGGGAATGTTCCTAATTAACATTCGCTCTAACCACGCTGGGACATAAGGCAAAAGTTCTTTTTCAATCCAGAGTAGATCGTAGTCTCGATCGCTAATTAATCTCATCAAGCGTTGAAAATAAGACATCAAGACATTGGTAAAATTTCGGCTACCTTTATTGATACCCGTGACATATTGATTGTCTAGAAGCGGCGCTAATGTAATGTCAAAGTCTTGAGACTTGAGGTAGGGTAAGTATTGATAAAAGCGATACCTACTACTGCCGCCTAACGAACCATACTTGGTGAGGGCTAATATTTTAAAAGACATATAACTTGTACTTATATTTATTCAATCGATTATCTTGTCACCACGAGTCGATCGGCTCCCAGTTCGATAAGCTAATTGGTTCTCTTTATTAGTATGCCCATCATTAGTCTCAGGCACATCACAATAGGGGCTAATATACATTAATGCTAAAAATATCCATTGATAGACAATATTTTGAGCGGTGAGGTTAGAGTCTTCAAATTGAAGCTGCAACAAAATTGATAACATGGCAATTAAATATAATGTCATGCGACGTCTAATGGCAAAGGACAAGCTTTTATCGAAGATTTTCTTTAGGGAAAATCCTAAATTATTAATCAAAAATAAGATATATGCTACCAGTCCTAAGATGCCGCGTTCGAGGAGTGTTGTCAGAAAAATATTATGTCCGGTATGCCCCATTTCACCCAACATGCCAAAGTATCCCAAGGGTGAAAACGGATGAAGCGCAAAGTAGATAATTGATGCGTCCCATAGTATTGTCCGACCGTTAAAGCCACCCACATCTTGAGCTTGATCGCCAATTCTAGCTTCAAAAATCGAACTTAAATCCTGACCTGATAAGATAGCAATTGCGGTGACAGTTGTAATAACAGTGACGAGAAATAAGACGGTTGACTTAACATTTTTGGTCAAAATACCTACAAAAGTCATTCCCAATAGCAATGTAGTAATTACATTTCTCGACTGAGTTACAATAATTGCAAACATAATTAGTAACATCGCTAAAAACATCATCGCTCGACTATTGAACTTCAGCGATTTTGTATTAAAAGCTCGATCTAATGCCAAGAAAAAAGGCATCATCAAGCAGCCAGCGATCGTATTCGATGCTCCCCAAGGTAATGACATCAGCCCCCCATTTTCTCTTTCTAGCAATACTTTATCCAATGAGTTTTGTTGAACTGCTAGCAAAAAATTAACGATAAAATAAGCGGACATGATGACGCCAGACCACACAAAAACTTGTGATATCTTGCTATAAACTAAAGCAGCGTTCTGGCTTTTGGAAGCGTGAGAAATAATATATAAAAATATTGTGAATCCAAACAAGTCAAACACCGATCTCGCAAAAGACATTACGAGATTTTCATTCATTAGCGACGCAATAAAAATCGCAAATAAATTGATGGCGGCAAAAAGTAATGATAGCTTTAAATCATTTGGATAATTAACTCTTTCCTTTCTAACAATATAACTACCAGCAATAAAGAAAAATAGTAAAATGAGAAATGGGAAAGCAAATGTTATTACAAAAGAACCACCTCCAGTTCCAGTTGAAAAAGGAATGAGATACATGGAGATCGCAAAGATGATGTACAGATGACTACTGTAGGAATTTTTATCTACTGGAAGAAACATATGTAATTGTGGGGTGATGCACGTTCTTGTGTTGGATTTTGCTGTGCGGGTAGATCGATTATTGATGAATTCAATCCTCTGTCTTTGTGAATCGGCAGACGCTAAAGAGAGGTAATTATTAATTATTAATTATTAATTATTGAAGAGCCAATCGATTTGTAAATTGCTGGCAGATTAGCGAAGATTTTGATGTAGCCCTGAATTGTCTCTGTTGCTTGTGAGGGTGAGAATTTAAGCAAAGCAAAACCAATGCGAGTAATTGGTTCGATCGTCAGTGTTGCTAGGGCGATCGCGGTCGCTTGGAACCAATTAAAATGTTTGTAACCATAGAGAATCCGGCTGCGTTGAGAATAAAACAACCTCGTTGCTTTGATCTTTTCAGAAGTACCACCCCCTTTGTGGAAAGAGCGAGTGTCTGCTAAGTAATAAGAACACCAACCTGCTAGATGAACGCGATAGGATAAGTCGAGATCTTCAAAGTACACGAAAAAGTTTTCATCAAAGCCTTGCAATGATTCAAATAACTCGGTTCTAATTAGGTAAAAAGCACCCATGACATGATCTACTCGCTGCGTATTGTCGTGATTCCATTCCGTCATCATGTAGCTAGTCAGCTCGGATTTGACTAATTTATCGATACCCAAAATACTGCACCAGAGATTAGTCGGACTGGGAAACCTCGCACAACTACGTTGAATTCTACCCCGTTCGTCTACGAGTTGAATGCCAACTATGCCGACTTTCTGCGCTAAAGATTCATCCATAAAGCTGGCAGCACGATCGATCGAATCTTCAGCTACTCGGGTATCGGGATTTAAAAAAAGCAGATAGTCAGAATTGCAAACTGCGGCACCTTGATTGCAAGCAGCTCCAAACCCTTGATTGACAGAGTTTCTAATAATCTGAAGCGGTAAATCGAGCTGTTCTAAGCCATTGAGAGAAGTATCTGTCGATGCGTTATCGACAATAATTACTTTATCTAGTTTGAATTTTTGCCGATCGCTCCCGACGATCGCGTCCAGGCATTCCCGTAGTTGATTGCCAGAATTCCAGTTAATTGTAATAATACTAATAGTTGGTGTCACGATCGCGCTCCTGAATATATTTGGGTTACTGTAATGATTTCTTTTTCAAGAATTTATTCATCACCTTATTTACTGCTGAGGCAGCCATCTCTCGGTCTTCCACTTCGAGGATATATTGCCACAACACCAACCAACTTATCCCGGTCAAGACCGTTGCAGAACTAATTGTCCAGAAGATATTAGTAGGATAGCCATACCGATTATTGAGGGCAAATAATCCGATCGTGGGGACTACAATTAGCAAAACAGGCTTGACAACTGTAACGATCAATGACATTTTATCGGCAACAAATATTTTCTTAGTTCGGGGTAAATTGTAGAAGAAATGTAACCCGACACTTACAAAACCACCAATTAACGTCCCGAATGCCACGCCATCGGCACCGATTCTAGACGTTAACAGCAGACTGAAGATTAAATTGGTAGCTGCTTCGATTAATGGTGATAGAATTACCTTCCGGTGCTCGCCACAGCCGATCGCGATCGTAAAGTAAGGACTCCCCACTTGGCGCACGAAATTAGCCGCAACTAATAGCTCGAATAAATGACTGGTGGCGATTGCATAATCAGCCCCAACCCACAAGCCAATGACTGTTTTCGATACCAAGATCAGCGGTAGATTTGTGGCAATCAGCAGCACGACGGTATATCGAGTTGTCGCTACTAATAGTCGTCCGAGACTGTCTGGCTCATTCCTGGCACCGATTGATGAGGCAACTGGAATTAGGGTATTGAGGATCGAGATCGAAATCCCAAAAACAAAATTTGTGAGTGTGGCTGCTAATGCGTAATAGGGAATCGATTTGTAATCATAAAAACCAATAATTGTGGTATCGAGACCGCTAACTATCAGCAAACCTAATGTTGAAACCGATAGCGACAAACAGGATTCGGCAACTTCGATCGCCGACTTTTTCGAGATGAGTTGTGGGGAGATCCGATAGCCTGCGGCAATCTTTCGATATGCGAGATATTGCCATAACCCTGCACCTAAATTGGTAATGCCAACCATTACCGCCATCATTACGATACTCTGACTTGCCTGCGCAGCTAATACGACTAGTACCCCGGCAAATATTTTAGTACTACCAACGATCCAAGCCGGGATATCATAACGCTGCAAGCCGATAAAAACGGCACCAAAAACTGAAAAAGGTAAGGCGACAGCCAGCGTACCACCGACGCACATTAATGCTAACCGAGCATCCTGCTGCAAGGCTGCTGGCATATCTGGAAATAGCCGTGGCAATTGCCAAGCGAGCAGCGCAATTGCTACAAACGCGATCGACCCCGATCCAGTCAGGATCGCGATCGCGCTGCTGATGATACTATCGCGTTTTTTATGATCCCCTAGCTCATTATAATGAGCGACAAATCGACCGATTACTGTCTGAATCCCCAGATCTAACAGACCTACGTAAGTACTCAGTTGTAAGATCAGCAACCAAGCACCATAAGCGTCCTTAGTCAAAATTCTTGCTAAAAATGGGGGTAGCAATAACATCGATAATGCTACTGCACCCCCACGACAGAGATTAGCAAATATATTTTTTAGGACAGTTAAATTCGACATTTATTTATTCAAAGTAGATCGCTAGACAACTGGAGTGCGATCGTCTTAAAATTCTTGATTGTGTTTCGATTATACCCAATGCTACTGAATTCTAGAATCGGTGCAATTACCGATCTATGAGTGCTTGTAGGTAACTTTTTTATAGAAATTAGGAAGCTGACAGTTTTACTCCCTTCCCAGTGACAAATTAGACATCTAGTATGTTAGTGGATAGTGGATAGTGGATAGTGGATAGTGGATAGTGGATAGTGATAGTGAATTACAGATGTCTAGTTCTTGAGTGGGAAGGGAGTAGGATAAAATCGAGTGACGATCTTTTTTAAATTACGAGCAGATGAGAGAAATTTTACTCCTGGGTCAGCAGGGTCAAGTTGCGTGGGAATTACAAGTAGCGCTAGCCACGTTAGGACGCGTAACGGTGTGGGGATCTCAAGAGTTGGATTTAGCCGATCCCGATCGGATCCGCGATCGCCTCCGCGCACTTGAGCCACAGATAATAGTCAATGCTGCTGCTTATACGGCAGTAGATAAAGCCGAGCAAGAGCCAGCACTGTGTCAGGCAATTAATGCCACTGCGCCGGGAGTAATCGCCGAATTAGCACGGGAATTTGGCGCGTTGCTAGTCCATTATTCGACAGAGTATGTATTCGATGGCACTAAGACTAGTCCTTATCTAGAAACCGATACTCCCAATCCTTTGGGGGTGTATGGCGCGAGTAAACTGGCGGGAGAACAGGCGATTATCCAAGCTGGTTGCGCTCATTTAATCTTGCGGACGACGTGGGTATATGGCAATCGCGGTAAAAACTTTTTACTGACGATTTTACGGCTAGCCGCCGAGCGACCGGAACTAAAAATTGTCGCGGATCAAGTCGGTGCGCCCACTTGGAGTAAATCGATCGCGATGGCGACATCGCAAATATTGGCTCGCTGCGGAGATCGAGATCCAGCGACAATTAGCGGCATCTACAATCTGTCCGCTGCTGGGAAGACCAGTTGGCACGGGTTTGCCAGTGAGATTGTCGATCGGTACCGCACGCAATTTCCCGATCGAGCGCTCCAAGTTACAGACATCGTGCCGATTCCGGCTAGCGATTATCCCACTCCCGCCCAACGTCCGGCTTACTCGGTCTTGGATAATAGCAAGGTGTTGACTACTTTTGGCGTACAGATCCCAGCTTGGGATCTGAGCTTGGGACAGTTATTTGCCAGATGGTAACAGATCCAAAATAGCCCCAACCTTGGGTAAAATCGCATCTTTTGCCGATAAGATCGGGGTATCGACCGGCCAGTCGATCGCGAGTTGGGGGTCGTCCCACATCAAACCAGCCTCATCCCCAGGCACATAAAAGTCCGTACATTTGTATAAGAACTCGGCACCGTCACTCAATACGCAAAACCCGTGGGCAAAATTTTCGGGAATGTACATCTGCTTTTTATTCTCAGCCGATAAGATTTCCCCATGCCATTTGCCAAAAGTGGGCGAATTGCGACGGATATCGACGGCGACATCAAAGACCTCCCCCTGGGTGACGCGGACTAATTTGCCCTGGGGGTGCTTGAGTTGGAAATGCAAGCCCCGCAGCACATGTTTGGTCGAGTAGGATTGATTATCCTGGACGAAGGGATGGGGAATACCGATATCGGCATACTTTTGCTGTTGATAAGTTTCCAAGAAATAGCCCCGACTATCGCTAAATACTGGCGGGGCAAAGACGATGACTTCTGGGAGAGCAGTTTGAAAAATTTCCACGATCGACTAGATTCCTTCTGTAGCTAATTTGAGCAAATATTGACCGTAATCATTTTTAGCCATCGTATTGCCGATCGTCACTAACTCTGGGGCACCGATGTAACCCATCCGAAAGGCAACTTCTTCGATACAGGCAATCTTTAAACCTTGGCGTTGTTCGATCGTTTCGACAAACACCGAAGCTTGCAGCAAACTATGGTGAGTACCCGTATCCAGCCAAGCTGTACCGCGACTGAGTTTATCAACTCTGAGTTGTCCCATATCTAGATATTTTTGGTTGACACAGGTGATTTCGAGTTCGCCGCGTGCCGAGGGAGCGATACTGTGGGCGATATCGACAACTTGATTGTCATAAAAATACAAACCAGTGACGGCGTAATTCGATCGGGGTTTGAGTGGCTTTTCCTCGATCGAGACTGCCGCACCTTCAAAATCAAATTCCACTACACCATACCGCGCCGGGTCGCTAACATAGTAGCCAAATACCATCGCCCCTTTCGTCAAGTTAGCGGCTTGCTGAAGACTGACGCTCAAGCTATCGCCATAAAAAATGTTATCGCCCAAGATCAGCGCCACCGAGTCATTGCCGATGAATTCTTTGCCGATGATAAAAGCTTGCGCTAAGCCCTCTGGCTTGGGCTGTGGCGCGTAACTAATCGTCAAACCGAGATTTGAGCCATCACCCAATAACTCTTCAAATAAGGGCAAATCGTGGGGGGTAGAGATAATCAAAATTTCCTGGATCCCCGCGAGCATCAGGGTAGACAAGGGATAATAAATCATCGGCTTGTCATAGATCGGCATCAATTGTTTGGAAATCACCCGCGTCAAGGGATATAACCTCGTACCAGAACCGCCAGCTAAAATAATTCCTTTCATGCTGTTACTCCCAAGCGTTGTTGCTGATATTTATTAGCAGTGACGGTTTGACACCAAGCTTGGTTATCGATGTACCATTGGACGGTACGGCGCAAGCCAGAACTGATATCTTGCTGGGGTTCCCAACCGAGTTGCTGATGGAGCTTGGTAAAATCGATCGCGTAACGGCGATCGTGTCCGGGGCGATCTTTGACGAATTCAATCAGTTGATGGTGCGGACAATTGGGCGAGGTAGGTAAGAGTTCGTCTAAAATCGCACAGAGCTGTTTGACTAGCCACAGATTATCACGTTCGGCATTGCCGCCGACATTATAAGTTTCACCAATGGTACCTTTATTTAGGACTAAGGCGATCGCCAGACAGTGATCCTCGACATAGAGCCAGTCGCGGACATTTTGACCGTCACCATAGATCGGCAAAGGTTTACCCGCTAAAGCATTGAGGATCGTCAGCGGAATCAGTTTTTCAGGAAACTGATAGGGGCCATAATTATTGGAGCAGTTGGTGATGAGAGTCGGGAGTCCGTAAGTGTGAAAGTACGATCGCACGAGATGATCGGAACTAGCTTTGGATGCAGAGTACGGGCTATTAGGCGTGTAGGGGGTGAGTTCGGTAAAGGCTGGCTCATCAGCAGTCAGGGAGCCAAATACTTCGTCAGTAGAGATGTGCAGAAAGCGAAATTTCGCCTGTGCGGTATCTGCGAGTGCTTTCCAATACTGACGAGCGCATTCTAACAGATTAAAGGTACCATTAATATTAGTCTCAATGAAACTTGCTGGCCCATCGATCGATCGATCGACATGAGTTTCAGCGGCAAAGTTGACGATTGCTTGAGGTTGATATTCAGTAAGTAATTTATCGATGAGTTGACGATCTCCGATATCACCCTGGACGAATATATGTCGATCGTTATCGGCGAACTGCTCGATCGTCGCGAGGTTCCCAGCGTAAGTCAATTTATCTAAATTAATAACGGAGACATCGCTAGAGTTGAGGATTAGCGAGACATAGTTAGAACCGATAAATCCGGCTCCACCTGTAACTAAAATATAATTTTTACTCATTATTTCTACATTAGTGAACGATCTACGTCAAATATAACAGTCGATCTGTCAAATAAAAGCTTCTCAAAACTGCTGTTGGCAAATTGAGTTAAAAGTCTTAAAATTGGCGATCGATTTGCTGACATATTTGCATGTAGCCAGCGATCTACATCACAGCTACCCAGCAGCAATTCCCACGGGTACCCTCATTAGAATACCCAAGATCGGACTCCTCGATCGCTATATAAACGATCGAGTGATTATCGCACAGATAAATGTCCAATGAGATCGAGCTAAAGATCGCGATTCTCACCATCGCATCCAGCGAGCTATTCTACTGCCAGTCTTTTTACTCTAACCAAATTAGATCTCCACACTGGATGCTCCCAGCTCGCAAGACAGAAGCGCGGATGCCTGCGATCGAGTTATTATGTTGTGCCGTCGTCCGTAAGATATTCAAGTCAGTCGGTAAATCGGACTGGGCAACCGTCGTCACTACGCAGCGCGGACAGGCGGTATCGATGCTCAGGCACACTTTATCACCAATGCTCATCTGCCTACCCACCCAGTCATTTTCGATAAAGGTGCTTTCAGCCGCTGTTGGCTCGATGAGAATATTGGGACGAAACCGCGCTGGCTCAAATTTTCCTTCAGGATACAGGTGCTGTAATCGCGCTAAGGTTGCAGTCGTCACCGCATGAATCGGACAGGAATCAAAAAAAGTGCCAGCGGGCATAAATAATTGCGTAACTGTATCTCGGTTTGCCGTGCCTTCGAGATCTGGCCAATATTGGTCGAGACTGGGTGTTTCTGGCACCGCAGTCAATAACTCTACATCTCGTCCCAGTAATAGGGACAGAATATTATCGATATTATCATCATCACTAATAGCATCATTACCATCCGGCAGCGCAAATTTCACAGGCGGCATCGCTGCTGGAGTTTGGGGAGATGCTACAAATGTCGCTTGAAACTCTAGCAATTTTGCCCATTTTTTAGGATTTTTGGCACTAGCAATCCGCTGAGTTTGGATATCCCACAGGGCATAGGATCGATCTCCCAGCAAGCCAGTGGGTGTTATTTCTACGGCATCTAATCGTTCGCCCAGCATGGATTTAACTGGATATCGCCACAGTGAAACAACTTTGCCTACTAAAGTCCGAGTCATAACTGTCCCCCTAATTCGCTAGACTTCGTTTGAGGTTGGTTTACCCCCTCAACCCCCCTTATAAAGGGGGGCTTTAGCTCCCTCCCCTTTATAAGGGGAGGGTTGGGGTGGGGTAAAGGGACTATGCAGCAACTTCAATATCATCCCCGTAAGGTAATTATCTAACCCTAAACAGCAAGATACTTATGAAATAGATCGTCAGTCAGCTCGGCTGTTGCGCCATCTACTACCACGACACCCTTCTCCATAATGAAGAACTTGTCAGCGATCTGCCGCACGAAATCAACCTTATGCTCGACGACTATTAGAGTAATACCTTTCTCCCGATTGATCCGCTTCAAAGTCTCCTCAATTTCTTGCACGATCGACGGCTGAATGCCCTCTGTTGGTTCGTCTAGCAACATAATCTTCGGATCGCTCACTAATCCTCTGGCAATAGCTAATTGCTGCTGCTGTCCGCCACTGAGCAAACCGCCTTGACGATTCAGATGCTGCTTGAGCATCGGAAAAAACTCGAAAATTTCATGGGGAATCTTACTCGATTTTTGCTTGCCAGCCGACAGTCCCAGCTTAAGATTATCCAGCACCGATAGATAGGGAATAATTTCTCGACCTTGGGGAATATAGGCAATCCCCGCACGGGCACGTTTGAAGATCGGCAACCGCGTGATATTTTGAATATCAAAGATAATATTGCCCGATATCACCTTATTTAAGCCAATGATGCTGCGTAAGAGCGTGGTTTTACCCACACCATTGCGTCCGAGGATACAAGCAATCTCACCTTGATTAACAGCCAGATTAGCACCAAACAAAACGGGTGTTTGTCCGTAAGAAACAGTCACATCATTTACTTCAAGCAGCATCGATTTGTTCGCGTCCTAAATATACTTCAATTACTTTGGGATTTGATTGGACTTCCGCGACGGAGCCTTCGGTCAATTTTTCACCTTGATGGAGGACAACGAGTCGTTGAGCGATTTGTTTGACAAATTCCATATCATGCTCGATGACTACTACAGAGTGGCTGGTGGCAATTGTCTTGATGATTTCGCCAGTCGCATAGGTTTCATCAGCAGTCATCCCCGCCGTTGGTTCATCGAGTAAAACCACGGCTGGATCTTGAGCGAGTACCATCCCGATCTCGACCCACTGTTTTTGCCCGTGTGATAAAGAGGCAACTTTAGCATAGCCTTGTTCTAACAAACCAATGCGATCGAGTACGCTGATAATTTTATCTTTCTTAGCAGTTGTGAGTTTAGCTTTGATGGATGAAAACACACCGTGAGTACCTTTGAGTGCTAGTAAAATATTGTCAAATACTGACAGCTCGTTATAAACATTAGGGTTTTGAAATTTGCGACCGATGCCCATCCGGGCAATCTCATGGGGGCTTTTATTGGTAATCTCCTGACCTTGATAATAAACATGTCCTGAAGCTACCGGAGATTTCCCCACGATCGCATCGAGTAATGTACTTTTACCAGCTCCATTCGGGCCGATAATCGTCACAATTTCATTGTTACCTACCTCTAGATCGACGCCTTTAAGTGCTTTGAAACCAGAGAAAACTACCTTGAGATCTTTGACTGATAAAACAGACGCTTGCGAATTCATGATACGTTTGATTTTAAGTTTTCTCTAATTTATTAGCACCGCTCACAAGTAGCTTCTTTGGTAACAAGCTCATCAATCCGTCTGGCAGAAATAGCACCACCCCCATCAGGATTACCCCTACAATCAACTGCCAATCTTGGGTAATGCGATCGACTGAATTTTGGAGCTGTCCGAGCAAAATCGCGGCAATAACTGGCCCAAATAGCGTACCGCGTCCGCCAACAGCGACCCAGATCACGATCTGAGTTCCAAACGCCACCCCTAGATATACTGGTGAAATAAAATTGTTCAGCGGTACGAACAAACCACCGCAGATACCAGCAATCCCTGCAGAAAGCGTCCAGACAAAAATCTTAAAATTAGCAACATCATAGCCCAAATATGAAATCCGTTTCTCGTTCTCTTTAATCGATCGCAGAATCAATCCAAAGTTAGATTTTGTCAGCCACCAGCTACCCGCGATCGTCAAAGTTGCAAAAGTCAGAATAATATAATAGATGCCAATTGGCGGCACGGTTATCCCAAACAAAATCAGCTTCGAGACATCGGTAATCCCATTTGTACCGCCTGTATAAGCCTGCTGACTGACAAAGAAAGTAGTCAATGCTGACGCGATCGCCAGCGTAATTACGGTAATATATACACCGCTAACTTTAGACCGAAAAATAAACCATCCGATCGCATAAGCAAAACCTGCTGGAATCGCGATCGTCGCGATAACTGCAATTGGAAAAGACTGTAAAGGCGCAATAAACCAAGGCAACTCTTTTAAGCCATTCCAGACCATAAAATCGGGGATATTGCCACCATAATTATTGGCAGTAGCAGATAGATTTAGCTTGAGATAATATGCCATCGCATATCCTCCCAAAGTAAAAAAGACCCCGTGGGCAAAGCTCAAAATCCCAGTGAATCCCCAGACTAGATCGAGTGAGACACCTAAAACACCATACAACAGCAATTTTGCCATCAAGTTAGTCTGAAAGGTGCCAGCTACAAATGGGAAAATTATAAATATCAGTAAAGCTACTAAATTGATAATCTGCCATTTCTTAGGAATAAAGCTTGACTGTTGAACTTGACCGAGTGCTTGTGCCATTGGATTTAGAGGGTAGAGGGTGGAGATTTTAACCGCGTTTCTGAACTGTAAATAGACCTTCGGGGCGATAGCGAATTAGGACGATTACCGCAGCTAAAACGATAACTCTCGCGGTAGGATCGTTGATTAGATATGCGATCGCGGCATTTGATTCGCCAATCAACACCGCACCCGCCAACACGCCGATTAACTTGTCCACACCGCCAGCCACCACAGTCATCCAGGCATCTACCAGGTAATCTTGTCCCATCCCTGGGGCGACACTCTTGAGCGAAGCAATAACTGTTCCGGCTACTCCGGCTAGCCCGCAGCCATAAGCAAATGTGAGCATATCTACCAGACTGGTATTTACACCCAAACACCTTGCCATTTCGCGATTTTGAGTCACTGCGCGGACTTCTCTACCCAATGTCGTACCGTAGAGCAAGTAAGCCGTGATTCCCAACAGCAGCAGTGCCATAAAGATGATAAACAAGCGGTAATAGGAAATTTCGATCGCTTGTCCGCCGATGGTAAATGGTGTCCAGTTGCCGCGAATGTATGACGGTGCCCTGACGTACTTGAGTTGGGCAGTGAAAATCAGCTTCACCACACCTTGGAGGACGATACTTAGTCCCCAAGTAGCTAGTAAAGTTTCAATCGCGCGTCCATATAGTCGCCGGACGATTGTGACTTCCACCAGTGCGCCGACTAGGGCTGTAAACAAAAAAGAAAATGGAATTGTCATCAACAAGTCCATTTTAAAATTGCTTTGCAGTACGAAGGTTGTATACGCACCGAGCATGATAAATTCACCATGCGCGAGGTTAATAATCCGCATTACCCCAAACGTAATCGATAGTCCCAATCCTGTCAGTAGCAGAATACCAACAATCCCCACCCCATTTAAAAGTTGGTTGGTAATTGCTACCGGATCGAGATCTTTTGCTGGCGGGCTAGCTTGGGCTAGGTACACTAACGAAGATATGGCATTAAATGGCAAAACGTTCATATTTTCCCGACCTAAATCGTGTCGTGTTTTGTAAATGTTAAATCAATGTAGCAATCTTAATTCAGATATTATGTTTGCTGCGTTACCCTTCTGCCTTGAAGCCTATTACTAGGTCAATGCAGACCTACAAATGGAATAATACATCTTACAGTATTCCGATCGATCGAATAAGATTGCTACATAATCGCTGATTCCGCGCAGAATCAGCGATTGTTTGTTAATTGCTCGCAGTTTACGGTTTGTCTAAGAAGGCAACTGGAATGGGTTTCTTTGTCTCGACGATCGAACTGGCACGAGTATCTGGGGTCTTGTGAACGCACATCCGACCCTTATACAGTGCTTGACTCCACGGAATCGGCTTCACCGCAGCCTTGGTTGAAAAGACAATTTCGGCTTGTCCATCAGCCTTCCACTTGCCAATCCGGGAATAAAGGTATGTATGATAATTGTCTGGATCGGATTTGACCGTGCCTTGCGGAGCCTTAAACTCTTGCCCTCTGGTTGCTTCGCGCAGATTTGCAGTAGTAAACTCTTTCTTTTCTTTGGCGCATTTTTCCATCGCCTGTGCCATGAAAAAGGTTTGGATGTAGGCAGCTTCCATGACTCCATTAGTCACGCGCTCGTTGCCAAATTTCGCCCGAAATTGTTCCACAAATGCCTTATTTTCAGGTGTATCGACTGTCTGAAAATAGTTGAAACTACTAAAGTGTCCTTCCGCGAATTCTGGCCCCATCGCCTGAATTTCTTCTTCTGTGGTGGGAAACGCCATGATCGGAATCTCTTTAGACGTAATTCCAGCATCCTTAAGCTGCTTATAAAAAGCGGGAATACTATCGCCGACGAGATTACTCAAGATAAAGTTAGGCTTTGCTTGCTTGATCTTGTTAATAATCGTAATGAACTCAGTCGTACCCAGTGCTGCATATTCATCACCAACAACCGTACCGCCACCAGCGACTAGCTCGGCTTTGGCAATCCGATTACTTTCTTTGGGATAGATGTAGTCAGAACCGATAAAGAAGCCTTTTTTACCAAAGTTTTTGATGCAGTAAGGAATCGAATCGGTGATTTGTTGATTCGGTGCCGCTCCGGTATAGAAAACGTTAGAGCTACATTCATTCCCTTCATAGTAGACAGGGTAGTAAAGCAGTCTATCTTTCTCTTCAAACACTGGCAAGACTGATTTACGGCTAGCTGAAGTGTAGCAACCCAGTACACAGACAACCTTGTCTTCGTCAATTAGTCGCTTAGACATTTGGTTGTATAAATCCCAATTGGAGTCAGGGTTGACAACTACTTTTTCTAGCATTTGGCCATTGATGCCTTTCTTGCCAGCCCAAGGGCCTGTTCCTTCATTGATTTGATCGATCGCGAGAAATGTCGCATCTTGTAGGGATTTTTCAACGATCGCGATCGAACCCGTCGTGGAGTACATCACACCTACCTTAATCCCTTTACCATCTCCGGCAGGAGCGGCACTCGGATTGGCAGCCGTAGTACCCGCACTCGGATTAGTGGTAGGAGTGGTTGAGTTACTACAAGCCTTGAGTAGCAGAGTCCCTGCGACGCCAGCACCACCCAAAATAATAAATCTCCGCCGTCCAAACTGATTTGCCATATAGCTTAAATTTACTCTTCACACACGCTTGTTTAGATGAAATATTAGTACCAACACTTCATCAACTGTGTATTTTACAATACAAAACCACCAGGTTTTGTAAAGATTTAGACTGATGGCTTAGTTACTACAGCTCGAAGCGATCGGAGATACATAGACATCCATTTTCAGGCGACTATCAAATTAGGAACTTCCCAATAACTTAAATTGTCTGTTAGAAATACATTAAACGTAAAAAATTAGCATAACATTACAAATGTTAATATTGTTTAGTACCAAAATTATCAGTTATCTACCCGAAATCAAGTTACTTTGATAATTCGCTATTGAACTCATTAAAACTCCGTCGCTTGAGTTCTACTGAGTCTTTACGTGGTAATAAATCAAAAACCTCTCGCATGGCATCATCCACTTTTTCAAATGATAATATCCCTGCTTCATTCAGTCGAACCTTACCTTGTTTATCGACAATGACAGTTTGCGGAACCGTACCACCATAGTAATAGCCAGCTTCAGTATCTGGATACTTTTTATCCAGGGCGAGACTATCGACAGTTACAGGAATAAAGCTGGCGGCTTTGCCATAGTAGCCTTGAAGCTGCGAGAATGTGGTGGAGTATTTTTTGCAGTCAGTACTATCATCCACATAAAAAACTATTATCGCTGGTTTACTCGCTTTTAAAGAGTCTGCAAGCGAAATTTTGGCAGGTACTAGCGAGCCATTACCAGCGTACAAGACAAAAACATTACCATCATATTTGTCATCCTCAATCCCGGCGAGAGTTGGATGAGCGAATAGAAAAGAACAGGCAAAAATCAAGATCGCAGTTATTAGCGATCGCCATCTGGACTTCAAGTATTTAGCTAACATTTTAGGCGTATAAGAGTGAGAACAATTCAAAATCTAAGTAGCTACTTTACAGCTTCGAGCATCCACGAGAAATAAAAGCTAGTTTTGGTAGTTGCCTTGCGATCGATCCTAAAACCTTGGGCTTCCAAAATCTTGACAATATCCACTTCTTTATGTAGATAAGAACGAGTCGCCTTACTCGCACCAGGAAAAAAACTGCCAATCTTTTTGAGTAGGCTAAAATAAGGAGTCTTAGGTGCGAAACTAATAATCAGTCGCGATTGTGCCATCGAAGCCAGATGCGAAATCATTTCAGCCGCTTTTGCTTGCGGGTAATGAATTAATACATCCAAACAGATAACTGTATGGTAACTACCAGTCAAGCTTTCGAGATCGCTCACACTGAAACTCGGATTATCGTTATTCCCAAAGATTTTGGCGGCGATTTCCTTGGCTTCGCCGACCATTTTCTCCGAAATATCGCTAGCACTGACGACAGCTTTGCGCTCCGCCAGCGGAATGCTCAACACACCAGTACCGCAGCCTGCATCGCAGATGGATAATCCCGTCAGGTTATTATCTGCATCCAACCACTCCAACAGCGTGTCAACAGTCTGCTGGTGCCCAGTCCGAATGTCGAGCTGTACCTTATTTACCTCACCATCACCATAAATCCGCTGCCACCGCTCAAATCCCGTATTATTAAAATACTCTTTGACTACTGCTTTATCGTCGATCGCATCCATGCAACTTTATAATAAAAATTTTAATCCTAACGGTAGATCACTATAGCAGGCGATCGGGTGTGTCGGGTAGGTAGACGATCGTTTGTTTCGCTTACTTAGCAACATCAATCCAGAAGGCGATATCTAATGGTAATTTGACAACAAAGCTTTCAAAATGGTATGATGATTTATCATACCGTTTTATTGATAGTTTAGGGATGGCAACTAGTAAGGTCGCAATTACAATCGATTCAGACCTATTATCCAAAATAGATTTATTGGTATCGCAGCAGGTATTTCCCAATCGCAGTAAAGCAATTCAGGAGGCATTAACTGATAAGCTTGCCCTACTGCGCCAGACTCATCTAGCGAATGAGTGTGCCAAGCTCGATCCGCAAGTAGAACAG
>NZ_JANMZA010000460.1:0-4330 GCF_031382685.1 Chamaesiphon sp. OTE_8_metabat_110
GGCGATGCTTTCCCGGTGCCAATAACTTTCATTATCTGGGGGTATTTATGTCTTGGAAGCAGGGATTAGTGGTAATGATAGTTGCGCTCGGTAGCACTGTCAGTAGCCTTGTAAGCTTTACTCCTAGCGTGCGAGCGCAGACAACTAACAAAGGGTTTTCGGAATTTGTCTCTGGTGCTGGTACGGTGCTATTTTTGGGTGGCGGCTCGCTACTACCATTGCTGACGGATGGCGCGGATGGCGGACAGCATAGCTTGCGGGTAGTAGACGCATTGGGTACCAGCGCGGCACTCTGCTACGGACTTAAAGAAGTGATTAGATCTCCCCGCCCCGATCACGATCGCGAACTCGATAGTTTTCCTAGTTGTCATGCGACGACAGCCTTTGCCGTAGCTCGCATCCAAAGCCACTATCATCCAGACTATGCCATCCTCTGGTACAGTGGTGCTGCCCTGATTGGTTATTCCCGTCTCGATCTCAATCGCCACCGCTTTACAGATGTCCTCATCGGTGCAGGATTGGGTTATCTAGTCGGCGAAATCGAATTGGGACAAAAACGTGGCTTGTTGCTATTTCCCCTAATTCGTCAGGATGCGCAAGGAAATACGATTGTCGGGTTACAAGTTAAAGGCGAGTTTTAAATTGGTAAATAGATCGATCGAGAATTTTACTTTCTCTGTTAAAAAATTAGTGAAAAGATTGAGTGTTAACTTTCGTTGCTCCGATCGCCATTGACTATCCAATACCTACTATCCTCTAAGTTCCTAAACATTTGCAAGTAAATGTGGCAGAGACTTCCAAAGCAGTCTAGAGTAAGAAGTAGTGTAGGTGGAGACCATCGATCGGAGGTTGTGAATGAGTCAGCAGAATCCTTATGAGCAGCTAGGGGTAGCACAAGATGCCACCTTTGAAGAGATTCAAGCCGCTAAACAACGTGTTATCGCCCAAGTAGGTAGCGATCGACAGCTACAAGATAATGTAGAGGCAGCTTATGATGCGATTTTGATGGAAAGACTCAAGCTTCGTCAGCAAGGCAAAATTAAAGTTCCTGACGGGATTAGATTTCCAGAAAAGTTACCCAACGTCGTCCCTAAGTTTACTTCCCTATCGGGGCCTAATTCGCCTAGTTGGGTGAGGGACACATTCGAGCGTCCTGACAGATCTCAGATCCTCACAACTTCTGGAGTTTATGCAGCATTATTGGCGGCGATCTTAGTACCGACGATCGCTAGTTCGGCATTACCGACAATAATTGCTTTTGGCATCGGGTTTTGTTTATATTTTGTCAATCAAAAACAACGTCGATTCAAACGGGCGGTAGTGGGTAGTTTAGCAGCGGCGATTGTCGGTACGGCGATTGCCGCTGTAATGGTAAATTATTTACATATGCCGACAGAACAACTTATTGGCATTCATGGTGAGGTTTTTGCTGGCGTATTAGTGCTTGTCATGTTGTGGGCTGTCAGCAGTTTTACCAAGTAATCGATCTTCACTATTTTCTAACCCCCGTTGCCAGGTTTGGGAATGGGGGCTAGTAATTTTAGCCACCCTAACACAATGAGCATAGATTTAAGACTGACATTCTAGCTCAGCACACAAACTAGCAATAGCATTAACAATAATTTCTGGTTCGTCGATCCAGACAAAATGACTGCTACGATCGGCAGATACTTGGCGAGTATTGCTAGATAACTTGAGTAAATCGAGATGAATGCGATCTCGAACTCGATCGGCAGTAGCCAATGATAAGAATTTAATCCCTAATAATGGTCGCAAGAAGGTATGCGATTTGATGCTAACTATCGGTAAATCTCCTAAATTAATAGCAGTTTCTAATTGCCTACCACTAGTATCCAACCCCCACATTTCTCGTCCCATCGTCAGCCAATGCCGAGCAGAATAAAAAGACTTTTTGACGTATTGCCGATCGAGCTTGGGAAACTTATTGAGTTCGGGTTTGATTAACTCAAATACACCCAATTCTCCTAGTATTCTAACCATACCTAGTAACGCACCGATCGCGACAAACCCAAAACTCAGCGTAAAAAATAGCTTGAGCAATCCTACATTCCAAGGTAGAGAAAGCATCGAATGCTCGTGTAAGCCATCAGTCAAAACTAAACCCCTCACCTCATCGGGGAATCGATCGGCATACAAGCGTAGATTATAACTCCCAAAAGAATCGCCCACCAAAATATACGGTGGTGGAACTTTGGCAATGGTTAATAACTCGTGTAACTCATTGACAATTTGTTGACTGGTGCGGGGTGAAGAGGAACCCTGACTCCAGCCATATCCAGCACGATCGTAGATACAGACCCGAGTTAATTTCGCAAGTTCATCGATTAATAAATAGCCCTCAACTCCACCCAAACTAGCATCGATAATAACTGTAAGTTCACCAGTCCCTCGAATATCTAAGTGGCGCACATTACCATCGGGAGTAGTAACTAACTTTCCTGGTGGTAATAGAGATTTGCGTTCGCGATAACTAGCCCATTGATGATAAATTGTCGTCACGGTGAGGAAGATAATCTCGATCGCTTGCAGGGATGATAAGCTATTAGACATATTATTGACAGCCAGAAATCGATCGTTAATCTCCATTTGAGGTTAACTTACCCAAACCCTAACACCTAAACCCCAAACTTCAATTTAATTTATGTGGCAGTGGCAAACTCGATCGGGACTACCGTATTTAACTTGCGATCTACTCGCTGACTGGCAACATGGCTTCTTTACTCGCCAGTCTTCGCCGCGAGAACCCCAAGATCTCACCCCGATTTTAGCTGCTAATGCCAGTACTCACCGTCTCAAGCAGATCCACGGCAAGATCGTATTGAATCCCTCCGAAATTGCTCATGCGACTGAAGTAGAAGTCGAGACAGGTAATGCGCTCGGCGATGGAGTGTTGACAGATCGAGCCGCGCAAGCTGTCTGGGTAGCTAGTGCCGATTGCAATCCGATCTCGATCGCCAATCGGCATACAGGTAATGTGGCAGCGGTACATGCTGGCTGGCGGGGTACCTCGCTCGGAATCGTGAAAGTGGCAGTAGAGCGGTTATTAGCTCAGGGTGGCAGTTTAGCAGATATTATTGTGGCGATCGGCCCTGCGATCGATGGTACAGTTTACCAAGTCACTACACAGACGGGATTGGAAGTATGCGCCTCGATTTGCCAGGGTCAAGGCTCCGCAAACGCGCCTACATCGCTCTCAGGCGCTCCAGATGCCGATATTGCTAGTTTGCTCGCAATGCCCAATTCACCCCTATTACCAGACGAGCAAGCGGGGAGAGTGCGGCTAGATGTGCGGCGGGTAAATCAGTTGCAGCTCGAAGGTTTGGGAGTAGATCCAGCACAGATTTCGATCGCTCCACATTGCACTTTCCAGGAGCCAGAACATTTCTTTTCTTATCGTCGGGAAAAGCTCAAAAAAATCCAGTGGTCGGGAATTGTCAGCATTTAAGTACGATCTGTAGTTCGATCGAAGGAGTTGGTAGATAGAAGTAAGTAGTAGCGAATTCGAGGTAGGGTCTTTTGTTATGAGTCGGTTTGTAGATTTGGGAGACTCGATCGCCAGAAAACATTGTGTAATTTAGTATTCATAATTTACTATTAAATAGTCTGGTCGTTGTTCGGGAACGATTTTTATGTGTGACTTAAAAATAAATACAAACAATAGGAAGTAGCGTCGATGGAAAATGACAACCAAAAGACGTTAGCCAAGGTACTTCAACCCGATCGATTGGCAGAATTAGAGGCGACAGGGCTGTTAGATAGCTCTGTGGAAGAGACATTCGATCGATTTACGCGACTTGCCAGCACCATCCTCAAGACTCCAGTATCGCTGGTATCATTGGTCGATCGAGAGCGACAATTTTTCAAAAGTAGTATCGGACTCCAGGAACCGTGGGCGAGTAGTAGAGAGACACCTCTGTCTCACTCATTTTGTCAGCAGGTGGTCGAGACATCGCAGCCATTGTGTGTCGTCGATGCGCGCATCCACCCACTATTTAAAGAGCACCTCGGTACGATCGAACTCGGTGTAGTTGCCTATCTAGGTGTACCCATCACCACCGCCAAGGGTCATACATTAGGGTCTTTTTGTGCGATCGATACCAAACCGCGTGAATGGACTCCAGAAGAGCTGGAAACCCTCTCAGATCTGACTGCATTACTAATCGGTCAGGTTGAATTTCGGCTGTTGGCACAGCAGTTGCACGCAGAGTATTTAGAATTGCGAAACCTCGAACTCTTTCGCACTGAGACGGTAGAAATGCTCGTCCACGATCTGCGCGATCCGCTCGATTCTTTGCTAGGTGGACTAGAT
>NZ_JANMZA010000461.1:0-11709 GCF_031382685.1 Chamaesiphon sp. OTE_8_metabat_110
GCAATGATTCGGGATTATTATACGTCGAAGAATGCAATTGGAAAATAGCAGCGGGTAAACGTTCCGCCAGACGCGTAATTTTGGGCGTATGATAGCCGCTAACGGCAATAACGACTCGATCGGCTGTATACTCACCGATTGAGGTGCTAACGGCAAATAAGCCATTTTCCGTCTGCTTGACTTTATGCACCGTCACGCCTTCTTTCAGCGGTGGATTGAAGCTCGCCGCATAGCCTTCAAGATATTTGACGATCTCATCTTTAGCCATAAACCCATCAGGATCGTTACCAGAATAGGGATAGCCAGGAAGTTGACATTGCCAATTAGGAGTCACCAAACAAAAACTATCCCAGCGTCTCGATCGCCATTCATGCCCGATCTGCTGCTGTTCAAAGATAATATGCTCGATGCCGCGCTGTTTGAGACAATAACTTACAGATAGTCCAGCTTGTCCGCCACCGATGATAATGACTGGATATCGATCGCTCATAAAACTTTGCCGATAATAGTGTGAGGCTATACAGTCAGACTAGGGTTTCGATCGAGCCAAGTTTGTATTTGTGACTACGAAAAGCCCTAAGTCTAGTGATTTGTCTATTCTTTTTGGGTTAGATGAGATCTGAGACTCGATCTAGCTCGATCGCCTATCGAAATCAATAGATTTATCATTGCCACTTCAGACGTTATTTGTGTTGTAACTATCTACTTTTTTATTAATGTAGAATAATAGGATGGGCACTGCCCACAAGCAAAGTTATCGATTTAGTAATATTAATGTTTATGCTAATTCACGTCGATTGTCTAAGGCACGCTACGCGAACGATTTTTGAAGATATCGCGTTCGCAGTAGGTAATCGATCGAGCAGTTTAAATTCTTTTTGCTTCGGCTATAAGTGGTCTGTGGGCATTGCCCACCCTACATTTCTACATTTCTTTTTTATTAATGCTGAGTAGAGTAGTAGTAGTGTGGGCACTGCCCACCATCTAAATTTGACGAGCTATTACTCTTTATTTAAATATCATACTAACCCTTTAATCATCGCCTGATACAATGCCTGAAAACGAGTTTTAGCTTTGAGTTTGGTAAGAATATTATTGATATGAAACTTGACCGTACTTTCACTAACAATCAATCGAGCTGCAATATCTCGATCGCGTAATCCCGCGCATAAAAGATTGATAATTTCCCGTTCGCGTTCTGAAAGTGGTGGAGATTCTAGATTGGGAGTGGTGGTAATGTTCCCAGATTCTCCCCGCAGGATGGCATCGACAGTCGATCGCAATTCGATCGGGTTAATCGAGAGATCGATTTTTGCTCGCGCTTGGGGTGGAATGCGATCGTCGGTGGCAATCCAAATCAGATATGGCGTAAAAGTTACCAAAGATCGATCGTCGGTAATTAATGGTAGCGCGGGATTGGCAATGGGGGCGATCGATAATCCGGCTAATTCGATTTGGTGAGAGAAAGCCATTTGCAATAGCGAAGATCGACACCGCAGATTGACACATCCGCCGACACTATTAGGCGCAAAAATAACTGTCAACACCACTCGGAGCATACTTCGATCGGCACGGGGTTGGATCGTCACAGTTCCCCCCAGACAGAGAGCTTCTAGTTTGATGGGATCGAAGGCGGTAACGATCTCGGTAGGCGAGCCGCCAGCAATGACGGCTTCTAGGCACGATCGATCGGATTGGTATGTCAATCGACTGTGATGGCAAGGTAGCTGACTCAAGACAGCGGCGGCTCTGACAAACAGGTTGTGTAAGGGTGTTGGTAACGCTCGCTCGGTGCCGACTAAAGCCAATTGTGTGGGTTTCAAGACAGTAGCAATCTGCTCGGATAGTGGCACTGGCTGGGGTGTGACGGCGGTTGCCGATCGCCAAGCTAGTTTTTCTTGTTGATACCGTAATGCCGCCGCTAAACCGATTGTCGTGGCAGTACAGAGACTTTGCAAGATCTCCAAGAATTCGGGTAACATTTCGGCTTGGCTGAATACCGCCAATACCCCGATCGAATCGCCATCTACAATCAGTGGATATCCCGCAAAACCTTGAATGCCATGCGAAATCGCCCACTCTCGATCGAGTACCCAGGATTCGGCTGCTAATTGATTGCTCAGAAACGGGATTTGATTTTGGGCGATTTTGCCCACTTTAAACGCACCCACTGGCACTCTCGCGAAAAAGCCGTCCGTGCGTTGGTATAGTCCAGAAGAGGCGACTAGTTTTAACGCCGTGCGCTCTGGTTCCATCAACCAAATTCGGGCGAAGACGCAGCCAAATTTCTCGACAAGTCCATTGGTAACTCTGCACGCGATTTCGGCTGGTACCAAGCAACCACTAAAACTGGTGACGATCGCATTCACTTGCTGTAAATCTACCAGCAGCTTGGTACCATCCACCATTTCAAATACCGGATCGGTCACGATCGATTCTCCGCTGCAAAGATTCCCTAGATCCATTGAGCCGCGATCGGCTGGGTTTGGCTGTATGTTGAGATACGAAAGTAGGTGCGATTTTACTGAGATTAACATACTCACATCTTGCACCAGCGCCTCGCAGCCGGGAGGGAACCTTCCGGATTGTGCGAGACAAGACAGTACATGACAACTGATAAAATCGCCTCAAAACTTACTGCTATCCACTATTCACTATTCACTATCCACTAAAGCATTAGTAGCAATTATTCCAGTACCGATCGTGGCAATCGAGGTAATGACAATCGGTACGCCATTTCCCATCACCAGCATTACTCCACCTAAAATAATTTGACTGCCAACTACGGCTATAAATATAGGTACAAATAATCTCGTTCCTATTTGCCATCCTGCTAATATTGAGAGATGACACCATCCAAAAATCCAGAGAAATTGTTCGGGCTGCGATGGGATTTTGAGTAAGTTGAGATTTGAATAAATCGCGGGGCGATCGTCTTTTAGCGAAAATGAATTAATTGCAGTTAGAGGTTTATGAATTAAGGTATCGCGTTCGCCGATGATGACTATTTTACCATGAAATAGATCTTGGAGCTGTGCTGGAGATGCTGCTGATAGACTCTCGGTTGTGACAGATTTTAACCGATCGAATACCCGACTGTTTAACTTCCACTGATGTTCTATTGAAGTCTGTGACAAATATTGCTTGAGATGATTATCTGTTAAAAATGCTTGGGGTTGGGCATGACGATCGATCTGTTCGATCGCCGCCGTTAATATCTGAGGATTGTTCAATTTTCCTAATACTCTCAGGGGTGGTTTTAGTAGGACGATATTATCATCATTAGCTGGTTGAAGCTGCGATAATAGATCGGTCGTCAGATTTTCTACTCGTTGAGAAAGCTCACTCGATTTTAAACCCATACTCAATCCAGCTATAACTAGACTCAAACCGAAGCTAGTCCAAAATCTATATTTAGGAGCCGAAATAGTTCGACAGATATCGGTCAAATAATTTGGGGTTAGTTCGGACTTTGCAACTTCAATAAAATCTTGCCAACTCACCGGATGGCTGAGTGGATTATGAAATAAAACTGGGAGCCAGTTAGCAAATTTCAACCAAGATTCGGTAGAAATCGATATCCGAGCGCGTGCTAACTGAAAAGCTCGCACAAAATTTGCACCATTACTATATTCAGCTAATAACTTTTCTAAGAACTCTTGAGCGATCCGATTGGGAATTTCTGCCCGCATCACGATTAAATAAGTGATATTTGCATCTCTTAATTGGTGAGCGATACCTAATCCACTACAACAGTTAAAAATAGCGATCTGCAATCCACGGGCGACTGCTTTTTTAATTTCTGGTTTGAGGGTACTCACCTCGATAGTTGTGTGAGGATCGAGATAAATAACTCCCTCTAACTCGCGTTCATATTCGACACTTTCTCCATGTCCGCTGAGATAGAGAATATCGGGAGCATCTAGATTTAATCGAGCGACGATATCCTGAGCTGAGGTAGTTTCAAATGGTTTGAGATTGACATCTGGGAGCGATTGTAAGCACTGAAAATCACGATCGAGGTCTAATAGTGGATCTATACCGAATAGGGCGAGAATATCCACCTTAGCGTTGGGCATAACGAGCGGATTACTAAGATCGGTATTCTCAGGGTTGCTAAATACTTCTACTGCTAAGGGATAGTCAGTAAAAAAATCCCACAGATACCAGGGTAATTGCCAGATCGATCGCTGTGAAGCTTGAATAATAACTATAATTTCTTCGGTTTCACCAAGCTTAGTTCGTAACGATCGTTCGATCCGCGAAAAATCACTTTCACACAGCCATTTATTCAGTTCTATTTTCAGCCGATCGTGTAAGTTTCGCAAATCTTGAATCGAAACATTAGTAATGGCTCGATCGGCAAATTTCACTCCCCGATGCAGTTCATCTCGATTCAGACGAACGATCTCTTTATATAATAACTCCCACTGATTTAATGATGATTTTAAATCTGGTGCAGCTTGTAAGCTACATTTATCCTCCCAGACAGTTCGATCGATTGCTCTGAGTTCGATATTCACAGAACTAAAACCAGCAGCTAGATCGCCATTACCTAATTTAATGATGATTTTTTTCATGGTAATATTAGATCGGGCTAAACTACAAAGCGTTCGATCGTCAGGCAACTATTTAATTGTATTTGGATGCTAAATTCAGTGCCGATCGAGCAGGTGAAAGATGGTAGTTGAATATAATCATCATTAGTTCTAGCTACTACCATGCGTAAAGCAGAGCCATTTTCATCTAGATAACTCAATTGCAATTGCGGGGGAATAATTCGCTCGCCGCTACCTGGATGGATCTGGACTACTACGCGTACTTCCCCATCGGGTTGGGCAACTATGCCGACTAATAATACTACGGTGCGTCGCTGTAGCTCTAGTTGAAGATTAATTAACTTCGATCGATCTACTGTATGATTACCTTTGACAATCGCTGGTTGGTAATAATTTTCCCAACCACTAGCAATAGCATTACTAAACTTAGATTGCAGCCAATTGGATAAACTAAAACTAGGTGCAGGTGCATGTGCAAGAACTGCTTGTTGCAGACGGGTGTGATATAATTGGGTGCGAAGATTGGGATTATTTAGAATACTTCCCCATTGAAAAAACTCAACTTTAGTACGCGGTGAATAAGGCGAAGGCGTACTTAATTGTTTGATTAATTCGAGGGCGCGGTCTAAACTTAAATCGGGTAGTTCGGGAGTAGCGACAACTTCATTAAGATCTAACTCTTGTGCCATCCATAATATGTCGAGATTGGCAACTAATCGCTCGCTGGGTAGACTATAAGTGCGATCGCGTGCCGTATATTCACCCTGTTGTTTGAGCGTGCGGTGAGAGGTAAATCCCCAGATATTCATTCCGCTGGTATCGAAATCGATCTGTACGGCAAGATAATAATCACCCTGAAGATTTGGTAAATCCACCCATTCTTGTGGCACTCTAATCTCATCCCGATCGAGTGTATCGGTAGGGATTAAAATTAGTCGAGTTTTACCAATTTCAATCGCACAACCATTGACGACATCCCATAGTGGGTACATCTCTAGTTCTGACAAGCTAGAAGTATAGTCTATGCCCGATTCTGTCAACCACGCTCCGAATTTATGCAAACACAATCGATTCGATCGAGCATAATTTAATCCTGTCCGATTGGAGTAAAGTTGTGGTGATGGTTCGGCAATTTGGAGATCGGCTGCGGTAATTTCTAGCCAAAGTGTTTGTCGATCGATTTGCGCGATCTGTGCTAAATTCAACATGTTTCAAACTTTAAATATTAATTACCTTTGGTTCGAGTACCGCCACCGATTAAAATCGGGGCTTGTGATACAAAGTCCGCCTGTAATTCTCAATTCTCAATTAAATTAACTAGATATTGCTACTTGACTGAATTGAGGAGATCTCAACGTGATAAAGGCAGTCGCTTTTGTCAATCCCATCTGTGTGGGTTTGAAATTAAATTGCCATTGCCTTTCAATCCGCTCGATAAATAAATCGGCAATACTAGATTTAATCGAGTTAACATCATCATCAACAATTAACTTGAAGATTGCTAATAATAATTCAGCATAAAGATCTTCATAAATTAGTTTGAGTCGATCGATAATTGAATTTAGAAGTTCGACCGAGAGATCTTCATCTCTAAATGTTTTGCAATGTAAATCTGTAGCTAATTGCCTCAAACAGCGATCTCGGCGGCGTTTAGCAGTCGATTGGTCGCAATCTAGTTCTACACCTACCTCTACTTGGGTCAGCTCTAAACCATAAAAAAACATCAACAATCGATCGCTATCGATCGCTAATTTGTTCGATAATTCGACAACATCCTGTTTGAGAATCTGAGATTCTAATTGGTGGTGACACTCCCTCAAATCGGGAATTAGATCGATGAGTACCGTACTTTGAGCATGGTTACTCTCGATCGATCTGTCGAGAGTATCGGGTTGGGGTTGGAGATAGTTGCGAATGACTGCGCCCATATATTTTACTAGCTGAATCAGGGTGGCGCGATCGTCGATTGCCAGATCGACTCCCTCGCACTGCTCTATATATCGGGCTGATAGATTATCATAATGCACGGGTTGAGGATTTCGCGTGTCAAATTCATCGACGCCAATAGTATCGACTAAGCACTGGTGAAGCAATAATAGCTGCTCTAAGCGCAGATCTCGCTCGCCTTGCTGACTGAGGGCTGTTTTCATCCGGCGGGGGCTGGTACGGGCGAGTAGCCCCAGATTGGTGCGTTTAAATCCACTCAGCTCTGGTAAACTGCGAATCCGATCGATTAGGAGTCGATCGAAGCGATAATTACTATATCGAACTAGACTCCGATACCAATTAGCCGGATCTGGCTGAAAGTTTGCTAAAAATTGGATTGGTTGACTGATAATATCTAGCGCAATTTGATAAATATCTGCCAGTTCGAGCTGGGTGGAATGATATTGGAGCGGATTAAAAATTTGGGATCTAATTCTTGCCCTGCCGAATGTGGAAAATAAAATATGCGCTAGTAAAGCAGTGATACAAGCGCAGGCTAATTTGTCTGTAGGACTAGAGCATATTCTATTTACTAATACATCAGCTATTTGTACTAAAGATCGATCTTCTAATCCCCTGAGATATCTTACCAGTCGCGGATCTCGCCGCCAATTCAAATGGTCTTGAGACTCACCGATGCTGGGAAATTCGCAGAAGGTTTTGAGACTATCCATACAATCACTCGATCTCGATCGGATTATTTGCTCTTATGATAATCGATCGGTTGGAGAATAGAGCGTGAAGTGTTTTCGGCAAATAATCACACCGATTAGGCGACACCATATCCGGTATAAGGTCTTTTATAGGGTGGATGCAATCCTAGAATAATATCTTGCTTCGACACGCCCATGTCCACCAGCTCTTGACCCACATCCACATCAGTCATGTTTTGCTGAATCCAGATTTTTCCATCTTTGATATCGAAGTGCATAATAGTGTCATACACTCTTTTCAATTCCTGCCATCCCACCCGCATTAGTTGATATCGTTCGCAAAGCGTCTCCGATAGGAGAATCGCGCTCGACATCAAAGAACAGCTCATTTTCAACATCATCATTGTTATTCTTTGGCAAATGTCGATCGTGTTCTTGCAACAAAGCCTGAATAGAGGCACGATATAGTTCTATTTTATCCATTGAACAATTTCCTCAAGGATTGGATTGTAGACGATTAGCTGAAGGCTATAGCGGTTTACAACAGTTTGAGCAAACCTAGTTTGAAAAAAAGTTTCATAAGCATCAATGGGAATCGCTAGGTAGAGATCGCGATCTGGCTCATGAACTTCAAGCATAACTTTGTAGTTTAAACGATGTAATATGTTCTATTTTGGGCGGGTTTCGATGTTTAATGCGGCTCGATCGATCTAATCCTTAACAATAGACTTCTTGCGAGAGTAAAAGCTAGATCGTGTTCGATAACGATCGAACCTGACTGTTATCTGCGACCGAATCACTCACCCCAGAATCGATCGAATCACTCACCCTCAAAATCGATCGAGGTAGTTGAAACAAAGGAGCGATCGGTTTATCCCCGCAATGGCAGCGATCGAGTTGATGATAAAATTAGCTGATTAATTAGCACGATCGCCCTCACCTAATGAGTCAATTTCCCCACGATGATTTTGCAAAAAACTTTTTAGATTCTTTATTATCGCCCTATGGCTTAGTACAGCCATCATAATCGAACCGGACGAGCGGGATTTAATTATGCAGTTATCGCCTTTATATTTGGAAAAGATTCAGGCTGCGGAGCGGGCTGGTGAAGCCAGAGGCGAAGCTAGAATGCTAGTACGGCAACTGAATCGTCGGTTTGGTGATGCGTCCGATCGATTTACCGATCGCATTCAGCAGTTAGAGATCGCTCGGTTGGAAGAGTTGGGTGAGGCGTTGTTGGATTTTACCAGCTTGGCAGATTTAGAGGTTTGGTTTAGTCAAAATTAGCGTCCTTTGTAGCGTGCCAGAGGCGATCGAACCCAGGAGCGAATTCAATCGACACATATTTTTAATCTTCGATCGAATTATTGGCTCGATCGCATTCGATCGAGATAGTTGGATCGAAAAGAGCGATCGAAGTCACTCGCCCATCATCCTAAAACCTCAAAACTGCTCGATTCTCCATCTCCTAACGTCCCTTCAACTGAGCGATCGTATCCATCACCTTCTGATAATAATCCGTCTGCCCCTGCTGACGAAGTAACTCAGCCCCCTTACTCCAATCCGCGATCGCTCCCTGTCGATCTGTTAGATCCAATTTAACTCCACCTCGGCCAATGTAAGCAGCAGCATCGTTGGGATTAATTTTAATCGCCCGATCGAAATCAGCGATCGCTCCCTTACGATCTCCTAAAGCTGATTTAGCATCCCCTCGGCTACTGTAAGCATCAGCCAAGTTCGGATTAATTTTAATCGCCCGATCGAAATCGGCGATCGCACCCTTATTATCTCCTCGCTCGGATTTAGCTAGACCCTGCTCGATGTAAGCAGCAGCATCATTGGGATTAGTTTTAATCGCCCGATCGCGATCGGCGATTGCCCCCTGTCCCTTCAACCGAGCAATTATATCCACCACCTTCTGATAATCATCCATCCGCCCCTGCTGGCGAAATAACTCAGCCCCCTTACTCAAATCCGCGATCGCGCCCGGTCGATCTGCCAGATCCAATTTAACTCCAGCTCGGTTACAGTAAGCCTCGGCATAGTCGGGATTAATTTTAATCGCCAGCTCGTAATTGGCGAGCGCTTCCTTATTATCTCCTCGCTCCGATTTAATATTACCTCGACCAAGGTAAGCCTCAGCATAGTCGGGATTAATTTTAATCGACTGCTCGTAATCGGCGATCGCTCCCCGTTTGTCTCCTAGAGCGTGTTTAGCATTACCTCGGCCAAGGTAAGCCTCAGCATAGTTGGGATTAATGTTAATCGCCCGATCGTAATCGGCAATCGCTCCCTTATTATTTTTTAGCTCTAATTTAACGTTACCTCTGTTATTGTAAGCCGCAGCCAAGTTCGGGTTAATTTTAATCGACCGCTCGTAATCGGAGATCGCTCCCCGTTTGTCTCCTAGAGCGGATTTAGCATTACCTCGGTTAACGTAAGCATCAGCCTTGTTCGGATTAATTTTAATCGCTCGATCGTAATCGGCAATCGCTTCCCGTTTGTCTCCTTGAGCGGATTTAGCATTACCCCGATTAAAGTAAGCATAGCTTTCTTCTCGCTGAATCATGTTGTCATAAATTTTAATCGCTGCTGCGTACTGTTTTTGCTGGAAGAAAATCTCGGCTTTATAATTTAGCAATGCTCGATCGTTCGGTTCTAGTTTAATCGCTGTGTCGATCGACTCTAACGCCTGTGCGTACTTTTTTCTCTTTATAAAAATTGAACTTTGATATTTCCAGAAATAGTAATAATTGGCACGCTCCTTGGCTGGCACTGCCGCGATCGCTTTGGCGATGGCCGCACTAGCTAGGTCGAGTTTTTCTGAATAAAGTAGTGATAATGCTCTACCATAGTTGCCAGTTAGGATCTGACCCTTGGTAATTGCCCTGTCGAAGGCGGTTACAGATTGCTCGAATTGGTTGGTTCGATACAGTTGATTGCCATAAGTCAGCCAGCGTTCGCCACTGTCTTCAGGTGTGGGTTGGGCTAAATTTGCCATTGCCGTCTCGATGGTTTGGCGATCGACGGCAGTTAGACTTGGGGCGGGAGTTTTAGCAATTTTCAGTAATTTAGGATTGAGTTGGAGTTGTGGTGCTAGACCGATTAAGGTTTGGATCGATATGCCTTGGCTACTACCTAGCATCACAAGCTTCTCCTTCAGTTCTCCAGGAAATTTATCGGCAGTCTGTTCGGCTCTGCCATGAATGCCGATAACTCTGCCAGCAGTATCGAAAACACCACCACCGCTCATCCCGCCATGACTGATACTGGTATAGATGATGTCGTATCCGTTACCAAAAGATTGTTGGTTTTGGGTTTCTAATTTTCCTTGTTCTCGATCGAAAACATAACCAGGATTGAGCTGCCATTGCCATAGGGAACTACTGATTTTATCTCGCCCTGGGAAGCCTCCTGCGAGGACAATTTCGTTGTTATTCGGGCTAATTTCGCCCAGTTGGGCAATGGGATAGGTGTTAGTGCTGGTAAATTTGACGATGGCCAGATCGACACCTGTTGCTAGTACCGTGCTGGTGAGATTGTGGGTATCTTGGTCGTAGGTGATGAGTCGATTATTAGTAAATTTTTGTTGGTTTTTCTCGTTTTCTAGTACGTGCTTGGCTGTGACGACATAATAACTATTCCCCTCTTGGGCAACAATCACCCCCGAACCATTACCGCCACTATTTTCGATTCGGACTGTTTGTTTGCGGGCGAGATCGTTGAGCTTTGCCATGTAGCCAGTTGGGGTGGCTTGGGGCTGGATTTGTCCGACTGCCAAGCCATTAAATTTATAACGGTAAAGGATGTCTGGCTTGACTTTAATCAGGAAATTATAGACAGGTACGCCCCAATTTGCAGTCCGATATTTAGCGGCGAGTTTGGCTAAAGGTTTACTACCATCGTTGTAAGTATAGTTAGGTAAAATCGGTGCCGCACCGATCGTATTTATCCCCAACAAGATCCCATCCGCGCCAAAAATCGGCCCGCCGCTCATCCCCTGACGCACGCCTTTTTCACCTTTAGCAATCTCATAGCCGATTTGCGTACCGTTATCAAAGGGAATATCGGAAAGTTGGGTAATTGCACCAGGGGAAATTCTCAGATCTTTGGAGTCGAATGGATATCCCGCGCTGTAGATATTGCGATCGTTTGGTTTGAGGATACCCGGATTGGCGAGGTTGGCTAATTGGTATTGCTTGGAACTGGTAAATTCTAGTAAGGCTAAATCGTACTTGCGATCGAATCCACCATCGATCGGTTTAGCAGTATACTTTTGCCCGTCGGGTGCTTGGATCTCAAATTGGGTTGTGCGCCTCGTAACGTGGGCATTGGTGAGGACGAGGTAGGTATTGGCCTTTTTAGCAATCAGGACACCTGAGCCGCCATTAGTGCCTGATGTGATGCGGACGGTGATGTCTTTGGCGATCTGATTTACTTTGGTGCTGGCTTGCTGTTGGGCTTCGTCGAGTCCCTGGAGTTCTGGATCGATCTTTTGGGCGATTTGGGTT
>NZ_JANMZA010000486.1:0-7813 GCF_031382685.1 Chamaesiphon sp. OTE_8_metabat_110
CTGCCTCGGCATAGCCCAACTTTTGAGCATCGGCGAGGATATCGGCAAATTCGCCACCTTCGACGGTCATCCGGGTGAGGATATAGTTAGTCGTACCATTGATAATCCCAGTCACGCGTTGAATCCGATTGACCCCCAACGATTGCTTCAACGGCTGAATGACGGGAATACCCCCACCCACAGCCGCTTCTAGCATCACATATACACCAGCTTGATTGGCAGCGGTAAAGATTTCGTCGCCGAATCTAGCGATAACGGCTTTGTTGGCAGTGACGATATGTTTGCCATGTTCGATCGCGGTGAGAATCAGGCTGCGGGCTGGTTCGATCCCACCCAATACTTCAACGATAATTTCGATTTCGGGATCGGTAACGATCGAGTGGAGATCGGTTGTCACTAAATCTGGGTGCAACTCGACAGCACGCGGTTTGTCGATCGATCTGACGCCTACTCGCTGAATTTCAATAGCTTGGAGCAGGTGATGTCGTCCCACCAGATCTTGTAAAATTTGAACTGTTCCAGTACCGACGGTACCCAGTCCGAGGATGCCAATTTTAACCACAATTTTAATATTTAGATTCTCGCTCCAGTTTCGATCTTAAACTAGTTCGCACGGCTCTTTCGTATTTGTCGCGATAATTGATGTCGATCGCGATCGCCAAAATGCAGGGGCGATCGCTCGATCGTCCCTGCTGTTGAAAACTAAGCTCACATCTTGCACCAGTTTAACTATACTAGTGCTTAGTCTAGGCTCAGGGTACTCGACTATCTACGATTCAACCAGTCTTTATACATTGGTGAAAGATGTGAGTAAGTACAGTTCTAAGAGTTTTTCATCCGTTTTAGCTCTTCTTGCAAGGCTTCTACTTGCTTCCGCATGTCGCTGATGTGTTCGGGTGATTGTGAGGGGGAGGATGGTGCTTCGCTATCGGAGACGATTTCAATCCGCCGTGGCTCGGTAGTTTTTTGAGCGCGTTCGGTAGTGCTACTAGGCGCTTGACCTAAATTTTGCTGTTGGGCGGATTTGATCATATCATCCACCAATTTTCGAGCTTCTTCGGTGGTGATTTCACCCTTGGCGACCATTTCATCAGCTAGTTTTTGAGCCTGAACGCCGAGAGATGAGAGTGTCTCGCCCGCTTGTTCTCCAGCCGTAGTTGCTAGCCCGACACCAAGATAAAATGCTTTTTGGACGATATCGCCTAAACCAGCCATAGTTAACTTCTTAAGGTAATGATGATTATTGTTTGAGCTGTCTCATCTTTTATGATAGACGCTCGCTCGTGGCTATGGCTAGGTAAGTACTGGTACGGGTTGCCGATATGTAGCGATGGTCGGCGTTCGGTGCGATCGAAAAAATACTTTTATGACTCGACTTCCACGCCTGTTATAAGCATCCCATGTTGCTGCTACCTTCCAGTCCTGACAAGGTTTGGGCGTTACGACCGCGCGGGGCCGAATCTCCTTTATGATAGCACAGAAATTATTGAAGCGATCGGGTTATTTTAGAGCAAACTTTTAGAGGCTGTAGGGCGAATGCGGTATTTTATTCAGTAGGCAAAATTTCGGAGATGAGGATGTGAGGAGAACACCAGTCGATTTATATCGCATGGGCAATGCTGTTTCTGCTAGGTTGGAGCATATTCGAGCTAAGGATATCGATCTGTACGAGGATGGCGATAAAATATGGGTAGCTGCAAATTCAGGTGGTATTTCGACATTCTCTGTCCGGGGGAACGGTAGAAACTGGTGGAAGCTCGATCGAGAAGCTGAGATTCCGAGCGAGCTGCGAGTTGTAAATGATTATGGAGATCATTGGCTATGGGAACCAAGCTATTCAATGCCATTGGATGAATATCGACAGGCGTTACAGTCACTTGGCGAGCAGTTTTACAAAATAAGTTGAGAAAAATGATGATGATGAATTTATCTCCAAAAGCGATGAGATCGATCGCGGAAGCATTAGAATTTCGGATTGCAGCATATCACAGTCAATCGGATTCAGAAATGTTGTCTGAGGATGAAATTGCGGATTTGACGAATGACTTAATGTTTTTGGAGTCATTATTGCAGGAGTTGCGAACAGCTTTAGCTGTGCCCGTCGCGCAGGTTTTTTGAGGAAATAATTTCGCTCACCATCAATGTCAAGCGCAGAGCGATGCTTGTTTTTGCGCTTATTCCCTATTTTGTCTCGATCGAACAACTTTTGCCTACATCTTTTCCCCAAGATGAATTTGGGGTTGGTGCATTTGGGAGATCGCAGTGGTGAGATACTCGATCTCGTCGAGGAGAGGATAGATGGCTGCTGGTGATGTTAAGGTGCAATCGTCGAAAAGATTGTTGGTAAAAATTTTATCTAATCGACCGATTAATTCTTGGATCGCTACAGCGCCGACATTGGCACTAGCGCTTTCGATCGTGTGGAGGAGATGTTCGATCGTGGCTGAGTCGTGGTTGGCAATTGCGACATGGATCTGGCGTAGTTGTGCTTGGGTATTTTCGACAAAGACTTGCAGGATCTGGCGCTCGAAATCCAGATCGCCCTCGGAGATGCGCCGGAGGTAGTCTATATCTACTGAAGCCCCGAGCGTACCATCGCTGTGTGTTGACGGCGCGCTCAAATCCGAACGGGCTGCATCTGAGTTGCTATCTACAGAGATGGCAATCGTTTCCGGCGGTGGTTGCCACAATTCTTGCGTCCAATGAGTAATCTTGGCTGAAAGTTCGTCTTTGCGAACGGGTTTGGATAAAAAGTCATCCATCCCAGCTAACATGGCTAACTCGCGATCTTCCTTCATGGCACTGGCTGTCAAAGCGACGATGGCGGTATGTCGCATGTTACCTTCACGAATCCGAATTTCTTTGGTCGCTGCATAGCCATCGAGTCGCGGCATATGACAGTCCATTAAAATTACATCGTAGTCTCGAACGGCAATTTTGGCGAGGACTTCTTCGCCATCACAGGCGAGATCGGCGGTATATCCGAGATTTTTGAGCTGATTGAGGGCGACTTTTTGGTTGACTTTATTGTCTTCGGCGACTAAGATGCGCAGATTGGAGCTGACTTGTGGGGCGAGGATCTGCGGTTGGGGTGGTTTGGGCGCAGTGATATAGCCAAATGAGGTGTTTGCGGGGGCAATTTGGGCGGCTGGCTCGACACATTTACCGAGTAGAATCAGTGGCTTGGCTGGTTTGAAGGTGTATCCGGCAATTATCGATTTCTGGTGGAGCGTGGAGACGCGATCGTATTCATTAAAGGAGATCGTCGTAATTATCCGCAAATCTGCTAGTTCGGGATAGTGGCTAATCTGCTCTGGGAGGGTCGTATTGTGGTTATCTGGGAACGAAAGGTCTGTAATTAGGGTTTCAAAAGGTTTACTGACTGCGGCAGCGGCTAGCAGCAGATTCATGGCATCGGCACTAGTGGTGGTGGTCGTGACGATCGCGCCATAATATTCGGCAGCACTAGCGATGGCGTGACGGCTGTGATCCCAATTGCCAGCAATCAGGAGGCGTTGTCCGTGAATGGTTTGGGCGAGTTGACGCGCGAGGATCGAGCGATCGTCTATTTCTGGGGTGAGGCTAGTCCGCGTGCAGGTGAGGGTAAACCAAAAGATCGAACCTGCTGAGGGGGCGCTGATCACCCCGATATCGCCGCCCATCATTTCAATCAGGCGTTTGGAAATGGCTAGTCCTAAACCCGTACCGCCATATTGGCGGGTGGTAGAGGAGTCAGCTTGTGAGAAGGATTGAAAAATCTTATCTTGACTGTCTTGGGCGATGCCGATCCCCGTGTCTTGGACTTGAAAGTAGAGGGTCGTCTGCCGATCGGTGGTCGCGATCGCGCTAATATCGATCGAGACACCGCCGCGCTCGGTAAATTTGATCGCATTGCCGATTAAGTTGGTCAAAATTTGACCCAATCGGGTGGGATCGCCTTGGAGGTTGGTAGGGATGGTAGGTTCGATCCGACAGCTCAATTCGATCCCCTTGGAATAAGCATTGTTGGCAAGAACTTCGATCGTTTGTTCGACGGTATCGACGAGATTAAAATTAATTTCTTCGAGGTGCAATTGTCCGGCATCGATTTTGGTAAAGTCGAGGATTTCATTAATAATATTGAGCAAGTTATCGGAGCTACAGCGAATGGTTTCGACAAAGCTGCGCTGTTCGTCGTTGAGTTTAGTATCTAATAACAACTCGGTAAAACTAATAATCCCATTCATCGGCGTCCGAATTTCATGGCTCATATTTGCCAAGAATTCACTCTTCATTTTGCCAGCAGATTCGGCGAGCTGGCGAGCCTTTTCTAAGATGGCATTTTCTTTGGCTAACTCTTGACGGCGATGGCGTTCGAGATCGAGGGAGAGGGACTGGAGTTGCTTGGCGGTGGTGATATCTTCGATCGCAATCAAGAAGCCGGACACTACGGCGATATCGCCAATTTTCTTACCGTCGATAATATCTCTTTGAATTTCTTGCCAATTAAGTAATGCTTCTAATTTCAGCGTGAAAAATTTATCATTGTATTTGACTTCTTTAGCTGGCAAACTTTGATAAGTGTGGATATCGACGAGATGATCCTGCCACTCCCTTGTAGTCAGCCAGTGCGGTACCAAACAGTGTTCGATTTTATCGCCGATATTGATATTTAAAAGTTGGGAAGCGACCGAATTACAAAACCACACCGTTCCGTCTAATTCAGTGGCGAGCAGTCCCATCGATAAGCTGTGGGCGATCGCGGTTTGTGCCGATTGTGCCCGCCCTAATTCGGCGGCGATCGTGGCTAGTTTAGCAACTTTGCCAACTGGAATTGGCTGTAAAAGTTGTCGATCGCCAGAGCGAGGCGTGTGCGTCACTAGATTGATCTGATGGGTTTGCCACAGCCTGTCTATTTCGCGTTTTACCAGAAAGTCTGTATATTGACGCTCGCAATAAGCAACGCCGACACAAGTGAGGGTTAGTAGTGTAATTGGTGCGGCAACTGGCAGCCAGTAATTATTTGCTAAAGCTAAAGTAACAATTGTCATCCAGCCACCACTCAAGCCGAGTAATGCCAGCAATCTTTGCCCGTGAGTAAGCCGACTGAGCCTGTCGCTCAAGAGCGGACTGAATCCGAGCAGTACTAATAATAGCCAATTACCAGGGACGATTTGAAGTCGATCGCGTCCCAGTAAATTATCGACAATTGCCGCATGTAAATAAATACTGGCGACCCCTTCAGCGCGATCGAATGGCGTCTCGATCTGTTTGGCGCTACTACCTGTGACGCCTACTAAGACAATTTTATTATTAAAACCTTTTTCGAGCCGTTGCTTGTCGCGCTCGGTTTGTGGCTCTAAAACCGAACTCAAAGAATAGTGATTGGTCTTGGCAATTTTACCCGGCCAATTAATCCAGAAATTGCCCTCATTGGGCGGACGTTTGATTTCCGGCTCATTGCTAAGATTATGTCCTTCGACTGCCATCCAGGCTAGCGAATAAACCCGATTCTTGTATGAGAGAATTTGGCGAATGACCCCATCGTGACTTTTAATTTTATCGATATGACCGATTGCTTGAGCGGCGGCTTTCAAGCGGCGGGTGGGGACGATCGGCACACCTTTGTTATCCCAACTTTGAGCGAGGACGACAGCTTTATGATTATTAATCGCTTCGATCAGTTCGGCATCATTGGGTGTGATGTCGTTGAATATCGGCTCAAAGACGATCGTACTGGCATTATACTTAGTTAGAATTTTAACTAGCTTGGCATAGTACGCGCGATTTTTTGGTAAATCTCTAAATTTAGTAATACTTTCATCGTCGATTTCGATGACCGCTACCCGATCGTCCCATGCCCGTTCGCCGCGCAATTCGGTGAGGCGATTGTACGCAAAATCTTCAACTGGAGCCATGGCATCGAGCTGTACCAATCCGATCGCGATCGTCGCCGCAATTGGCCCTGGCAACCATCGCCACACAGCTCGCAAGTGTTCGGGAAGTTGAAGAGAAAGATTTGTGAATCGGGTGAGATAGTTCAAGAGCGGTAGATGGTGGCTGAGATTTGCGGGGAGAATCTAAAATCGATGCACGTCGATCGCACGTAAAAATTAGGATAACTGGAATCTAAGCAATTGCAATCGGCAACATAGCTGTTAAAATCTGCATAATTAACGCATTCGACACGACCTTTCGATCGGCATTTAACGATCCGGGGAGCGGATCGTAGGCAATCGTCTCCGTGGCACCGATGTAACTGGGAAGAATGAATATCCCCTTGCCTGCTTTAACTTTTTTATCGGATTTAAGTGTCTCGACGATCTGCGCTAAATCGATCTGGGGTGGGAGATCGATCGCCAGATGAGCCGATTGAATCACCCGATTTTGACGGGCAGCGGCAGCAGCGTCCCACAGTCCCAATTTCACCGCAATTTGTCCGGCGGCAACCATCCCGATGGCAACAGCTTCGCCATGATTCACTGCATATTTTGTCACATTTTCGATCGCATGACCGATCGTGTGACCGTAATTTAAAGTCGCCCTTAATCCAGTTAATTCATGCTCGTCTTCGCTGACGATCTTCGCCTTCGCACGAGCCGATCGAGTTAGAATAGTAGCTAGGAGTTCGGGCGCGATCTGACTTGCCTGGAGTCCATTAGCGCCTTCTAGCAGCACGAATAGCTCACTGTCGCCAATAACGGCATATTTAATAACTTCGGCCATCCCTGCCTGAAATTCTCGTGCGGGAAGTGTCTGGAGGACGAGCGGATCGGTAAGCACCAGCCGGGGTTGATGAAAGGCACCAATCAGATTTTTGGGACCATCGGGATGATTGACGCCAGTCTTACCACCGATCGACGAGTCTACCATTGCCAGGAGCGTTGTTGGTACCTGCACCACATTGATGCCCCGCAGCCACGTAGCCGCCGCAAAACCCGTCATATCCCCAATTACGCCACCGCCTAGAGCAACGAGCGTTGACGAGCGTTCTAGCCCCCGATCGAGGGCAAGTTGATAAATCTTCGCGATCGATTCGAGTGTTTTGTAGCTTTCACCATCGGGGAGTTCGCAGTAGGAGACTTCAAATTTGGCAGCTTGGAGTGCGTCAATTGCCTGCTTGCCGTACAGGGCAAATACGGTCGGATTGGAAACTACCATGATTTTGTTGCCCAGAGCGAGCTGGCGGCATTTTTCCCCCAAGCGATCGAGATTTCCCGGCGCGATCGAGATCTCATAGGGATTTGTTAGCGCAACTGTAATCGGTTCCATAACAATATGGGTAAGAGGTAATGGGTAAGAGGTAAGAGGTAAGAGGTAATTCGATCTGTCGCTTTTTAATTAGAAAGTTGGAGCGCAAACGACCTTAAACCTAATTCTAGTGTAGATGTCCGCAGCTACGATACCGATGACGGTGACGTTTCAGTGGTAGAGACTATAGACCTCCTGCGAGAGTAAAAACAAAATCTTTGCTTGTATTTTTTCATCTGCTTGGGTATGGGTCGTGAGCGGGTTCCCCGCTCGACCCAACTCCGCTATTCTTCCCCCTAAAGCCTAAAGCCTGATTTTCGCAGAAAGTCTTATGTGTTGAGGCAGACGCTTTGGTTCTGTGCGAGCGGCTGCGCCAACGCGTTCGCGTCTCGTTGGCGTAGCTTTGCCTTTGGCATTACCGTAGTAGAATCGAGTGCCCTTCACCCGCTAGGTTCCCGTCGATGATTTAATAGTAAGTACATAGTTATAGTGGAGTTAAAGAGTTATGTCTGGTGCGATTGCTTATCTAGGTTTTGTCGGTGTGATGTTCGCGATTGCGATGGGGCTGTTCTTTGGACTCAGA
>NZ_JANMZA010000499.1:0-3610 GCF_031382685.1 Chamaesiphon sp. OTE_8_metabat_110
CTCCCCCGCGACTAATCGAGCGGCCTGCGCCAAATCCGCATCGAGGTCTGCGGGTTCGGTAATTGCTTGAAAAGTAGTGGTCGCTAGTTCGGCTGGGGTAAAGCCGACAATTTCACACAGTTTTTGGTTGACCCGCAGCCAAGTTCCATCGAGCGCGACATGACAAAAGCCGATGCCTGTATACTCGAAGGTGTGCCGAAATAGCTCTTCGCTAGCTTGGAGCGAGGTCTCCATCTGTTTGCGCTCGGTAATATCGCGAGATACTGCTAAAATTCGTTCGACATGACCTTGGCTGTCGAGGATCGGTGCGGCAATTACTTCCCACCATTTAGGGACGCCCTTGGAAGTTGCACAATAGCTTTCAAATTTACTAATATTGCCAGCGCGAGCGGAAACGATCGCCCGCTCGATATTTTCAGTTTCGTTACCTTGCCAGATTGTGCCCCAGGAGAAATTAGCAATCATGGTAAAGTCATCGATCTGCATCAGCGATCGACCGCCGTTATTCATATACAGCAGCCGACCATCTAAATCTAAGACTTTGATACAGTCTTGATTGCTTTCGAGTACTTGGCGCAGAAATTCTTCACTGCGATGGAGATCTGCTTCATTTTGCTTGCGAAGGGATATATCGTAGACTAAGCCCGAAATGGTGGTGACTCCAGCGGCGTCGCGTTGCAATTGACCGACGCCATCGATCCACCGAATTTGACCATCCCGCCAGACAATGCGGTATTCACACCGATATTCGGGAATTTCTGCATCGATCGTTTTTTGCAATTCGGCGATGACGCGATCGAGATCGTCGGGATGGATGCGATCGAGACAGTCTTGATAAGATATCTGCGTGCGATCGGGTTCGTAGTCAAATAATGCTGCAAATTCTGGCGTCCAAAATATCGTTTGGGTGCCCACTTGCCAAGTCCAACCTGCGGCTTTGGCAACCCGCAACCCGACCGACAAGCGTTCGGTGTAGAGTTCGGCGCGGAGGCGGTCGGTTTGCGCTTGTCTGACGACACTGATATCGCGCCCTTCGACAATAATCAGGGTCGTTTCCCCCCGATGATTCAAAATCGGCGTTAGCGAAAAGTCGATCGGCATCAACTGCTGTTGCGCTCCGGTCAATTCGACTTCATAGCGAATGAATTCGCCCTGCGCCGCCTGTGCGGTCGATTCGCGCAGCAGTGCCTGTGTAGAGGGTGAAAATTCCCAACCCGGTACCTCCCAGAAGCGTCGCCCGATCGCATCTTCCGCCTGGATACCGCCAAATTTCAAAGCAGTAAGATTTACTTCAATCAGCGTGCCATCGGGTTCGATCAGACCAATGAATTGAAATACACCATCGAAGATCGCCCGAAACTTGCTTTCGCTGTGCTGGAGCTCAGTCATCGCTTGTTTGTAAGCGGTGATATCCCGCATCAAGGCGACTGCCCCCAGTTTTTCGCCAGTTTTCCGATCGTAAATCGCTCTGGCATTAGCCACCAGTGACCTCGCTCGCCCCTGTTTGGGTTTAATCGTCATTTCTTGCCCGACGACCTTTTCGCCTTGGAGCGCGCGAAATAGGGGGATCTCAGCTTTGGTTAGAATCCTGCTGCCATCCCCATCATAGAGATCGTAGTATCTAGCCCACTCCTCTGGCATCAGTGGTTCGGGCGGCAAGCCATGAAATTCCTGCGCCGTGCGGTTAAATAATACCAACCGTCCCATTGCATCACAAGCGACGATCGCATCGGAAGCATAATCCAACAAGGCTTCTAAAAAGTGAGCCGATTGGCGCGTGGGGATGACAGCTTGCCCACCCAATCGAGTCGCCGTACCGATCCAGGTCGTACCCAACGCATCGCCATCTGGCTCTAATTCCAGATCGAACCACTCCCACTCAGCTACGCCTTTAAATTGCAGTTTGATTGCTAGTGGCGTCTGCCATCTTCTTGCCTCTTCCCAAGCTAGCGCAAAGCGATCGCGATCGTCTACGTGCAAACTGTGCTCAAAGCTCCGAGGATATTGTTCTACTAAGGTTACGGCTGGTGCGATCGCACCAATACTTGCGACTGAACCAGAATGCCCGTCTTGCCAAAATTTAGCATCCGCGAGGTCACAGTGTCCGGCATATTCGCACCAATGCCGATTGACAGCGACCATCTGCCCGCGCTCGGTCATCAACCAAGCCAATTGCGGAATGCGATCCAACAATTTTTGCGATCGCATTGCTGTAACGACTAAATCCTGCTGCGGATTTACATTCATAAGCTCATGAGTGAAGATATTCTCATTACTTAATTTAACATATCCTTCAGGTTCGAGTCATCAATGATAATACTTAAATACTCGCTCGATTGTCATTTGTCGATTACAATCTAACTCACAAATAGCTGGTAGCTAACAATACTTTTTGATTAGTAACTGTATGATTCAAATAGTTCAAAAATTCGGTCTAACTGTGATAATGTCACTAACCCATATTGCCACAAGACGATCGGTAGCGTGCCGCGAGCAGATTGAGTTTGTTTGAGCGCTAATTGCACCGAATCATTTGGTAAATTTAGATCTTGACACAGAAAATTAACTATTTGGGGAATATTTTCCTTAGACATAACACTCGTACATTTATTAGCTATTTTAATATTTTTTTACACCAATATCGAGCAATTTATGTATTGTCTCAATATTGGTGTATTGTTAAATTTGATTGGCTCGATGGCTGCTAACTAAGCTTCATCCCAAAGCTCGCGGACGCCATCTGTCGGTAGCCAGCTCGCCACTTCAGCAATGCGCTCGGGAGTCAGTTCCCGCTTTGTAGCTGTAAATACCGCCTTAACTGCATGTTTGCGTTCGGCATCTTTGTTGACAGGATCGCGTTCTAACCCACCTTCATTAGCAGCTCGGAAAAAGAAGCGGCTAGAATCAATTTTGAAGATGCCAGGGCCTTGCCATGGTGGACGTACCCGACTCAAAAATCCGACAATTGGATTGCTGTCTTTCCACAGATCCGTTACTTCCATTTGCAGAGCTTTTTCATCTGTTGGCATGGCTGGCTCGTGCAATTCATCAGCTACCCGATCGGCTGCTTCGGTAGTCATCAGATCGCGCATAATCCGAAACACAACTTCCGTAAAATCTCTAGCATCATAAGGATCGGCAAAGCCACCTTCAGCCATGACATATTCCAAGAAAGAACGGTCTCGATCGGCAAAGATTGCGCGGGGATCTTCGATCTCCGTCGCATCGATTTCTGGAATATTTCTTTTCAACGTTTCATCAGCATTAACTGCCTTTGGTTCTGCTGTCTGTGGAAGATCTTTTTGTAAAGTTTCATCTGCCATAACTGTTTTTTTATGCTGTGAATGTTAGATCGGCGTTTAACCGCTACTAAATAGCTTACGCAAACTCACACACATCGGCATCTTTCGGAAGTTAGAGCTGCGCTCTGTCAAAAGGTAGATCTTTTTTGAGATGGGAGATGGTAGGCGGGAGATGGGAGAGGTAAGAGGTAAGAGGTAAGGGGGGAAAATCCTCTCCTCGGAGGGGTGCCGTGTATACACAAGTTGGCTAGACTTCGTTTCCGATGGGCTTACCCCCCAACCCCCCTTATAAAGGGGGGCTTTACTCC
>NZ_JANMZA010000543.1:0-2347 GCF_031382685.1 Chamaesiphon sp. OTE_8_metabat_110
ACGGTTGAGGAACTCTGGACGGAAGTAGTTTTTGAGTTCTTCGTTGACCAAGCTGCGAATCCGGTTGTAAGTAGCTTCGGTTTTGTTGTCGGTGAACTCGAATCCGAGACCGCCGCCGCCTTTTTCGATTACTTTAGAACCGACGTTGGAGGTGAGGATGATCAAGGTGTTCTTGAAGTCTACCGTGCGACCTTTGGCATCGGTGAGGCGACCATCTTCTAAAATCTGCAACAGCATATTGAAGATATCTGGATGCGCTTTCTCGATTTCATCGAATAAGACGACGGTGTAAGGCTTACGACGGACGGCTTCGGTCAGTTGACCGCCTTCGCTGTAGCCGACGTAACCTGGAGGCGAACCGATCAGTTTCGATACGGTGTGGCGTTCCATGTACTCGGACATATCCAGGCGGATCATCGAGTCTTCGGAACCGAAGAAGTAAGTTGCTAACGCTTTGGTTAACTCGGTTTTACCAACTCCAGTCGGGCCGGAGAAGATGAAACTGGCGATCGGACGGTTGGGATTTTTCAAGCCAACACGAGCGCGACGGATGGCACGGGAGACAGCTTTGACAGCCTCTTCTTGACCGATCAACCGCTGATGGAGGGTTTCTTCCATATTTAGCAGTTTGACGGACTCAGATTCGGTGAGCTTGCTCACGGGTACGCCAGTCCACGAAGCGACGATGTGCGCGATGTCTTCTTCGGTGACTTCGGGCATCACGCGATCTTCAGTTTCGTCGCTAGCCTTTTTGTTTTGGGCGATCGTTTTGATCTCGGCTTTGATTTCGATTTCGCGGTCTTTGAGGGAGCCAGCTTTATCGAAGTCTTGCGAGCGAACGGCTTCGTCTTTTTCTTTGAGGACTTTCCGCAACTCTTTGTCCAATTCTTTTGCCGCAGCGGGGAGTTGGGAATTGAGTAAGCGGACGCGGGAGCCAGCTTCGTCCATCAAGTCGATGGCTTTGTCGGGTAAGAACCGATCGGAGATATAGCGATCTGCTAGTGTCGCCGCAGCTTCGAGGGCGTCATCGGTGATCTTGAGTTTGTGGTGCTGTTCGTAACGCTCGCGCAAACCGTGCAGGATTTCGATCGTTTCTTCGACACTCGGTTCGCCGACCATTACTGGCTGGAAGCGACGTTCGAGGGCAGCATCGCGTTCGATATGTTTGCGGTACTCATCGAGAGTGGTGGCACCGATACATTGCAATTCTCCCCGTGCTAGAGCGGGTTTGAGAATATTTGCCGCATCGATCGCGCCTTCAGCAGCACCCGCACCGATCAAGGTATGGACTTCATCGATTACCAGGATGACGTTACCCGCTTGGCGGATTTCATCCATGATTTTTTTGAGACGTTCCTCAAATTCACCGCGATATTTGGTACCTGCGACGAGCAAACCAATGTCGAGGGTGACAACGCGTTTGTCTTCGAGGATATCGGGGATATCTTGATTGGCAATCCGCTGGGCTAAACCTTCAGCGATGGCGGTTTTACCGACACCGGGTTCGCCGATTAAGACGGGATTGTTTTTGGTGCGGCGTCCGAGGATTTGGATCACTCGTTCGATTTCTTTAGCACGACCGACGACGGGATCTAACTTACCATCTTGTGCCATTTGAGTTAGGTTGGAACCAAACTCATCTAGTGTCGGTGTTTTGTTGCTACCACTCGATCGAGCACCCGTTCCGGCGGTGGCTGTTTCGGAGGTTTCGCCGAGCATCCGAATCACTTGAGTCCGAACTTTGGTTAAGTCCACACCCAGGTTTTCGAGGACTCTGGCGGCGACGCCTTCGCCTTCACGGATCAAACCGAGTAATAAATGTTCGGTGCCGATGTAGTTGTGTCCCAGTAGGCGGGCTTCCTCTAGAGACAACTCCAGAACGCGCTTGGCTCTGGGGGTGAAGGGGATTTCAACGGCTACAAAGCCCGAACCACGTCCGATAATTTTCTCAACTTCGATCCGGGCGTCTTTGAGGTTGATCCCCATCGATTTCAAGACCTTAGCTGCTACGCCAGTACCCTCACCAATCAATCCCAGAAGGATTTGTTCGGTACCGACAAAATTGTGCCCCAGGCGACGTGCTTCTTCCTGGGCCAGCATGATTACTTTAATGGCTTTTTCTGTAAAGCGTTCAAACATGGCTGTTTTCCATCCCCTGCTGCTTGTCTGAGTGTCATTAAATCTTAACACAGTAATTTTAGCGATTGGGAATAGTAATTTTAATCATTGGGTTCGGTAATAACTACTATTTTAGGACGGGAGGGGATCGGGCATTACAAAGATACTTCTAAGGATAGGTTGGCTGGTTTTAAGTTGTAATTTTGAGTATTAGAATGTTCGCTACAAA
>NZ_JANMZA010000550.1:0-4016 GCF_031382685.1 Chamaesiphon sp. OTE_8_metabat_110
TTACGATCCGCGATTTTTGGCAGATAAATTTGCCCAGACGGCGGCAGAAATTTTAGCAGATTTGGGTTGGACGGTAAAAATAGTCGATCGCGATTGTCCGACGCCAGTAATTGCATTCAACGCTCGGCATCTCAACTCGGCAGGTGCGCTGATGTTCACCGCCAGCCACAATCCCGCCGCTTACTGTGGGATTAAGTATATCCCCGATTATGCGGGGCCAGCAACTCTGGCGATTACAGATACGATCGTTGCTAATCTAGAGGGTGCTAGCGATGCACCACCAGAAAAGAAGAACAGTGGGAAGATTAGCACATTCGATCCGCAGCCTGAATATTTTAAATTTATCTACACACTGCTAGATGTCGAGCGGATTCGCTCGGCGAAGCTGAAGGTCAAATTCGATGCGATGTATTCTACCTCGCGGGGGTATTTGGATAAAGTCTTGCTGCATTGCGGTTGTGAAATCGAAAGCTTGCACATGCAGCGGGATGTCTTATTCGGTGGTGGAATGCCTGAACCCAAAGCCGAACTACTCGGCGAACTAATTGCCGCAGTTCAAAAGGATAAAGCCGATCTTGGTGTCGCGACAGATGGCGATGCGGATAGATTTGGGATCGTCGATGAGCTGGGTAACGTACTCACGCCAAATACCGTCCTGTTAGTGCTTGCCAAGCATTTAATCAAAAACAAGGGTAAAACGGGCGCGATCGTCCGTACAGTGGCAACTACCCACCTCCTAGACAACTTTGCTGCCAAGCATGGTGTCCCATTAATTGAAACCGCCGTTGGTTTCAAATATATCGGCGAGCAGATGCGGGAAATCCCCGTTCTCATTGGTGGTGAAGAATCCGGCGGCTTGAGCGTGATCGGTCACATTCCCGAAAAAGATGGCATCCTGGCAGATATGCTAATTGCTGAAGCGATCGCGTATGAAGGCAAGCCATTGAGTCAAATGGTAGCAGAAGTCATCGCCGAAGCCGATGGCCCGCTCTACAACCGTCGTCTAGATCTCCATTTAGATAACGCTCACAAAGAGACGGTGATGAAGACATATAGCGAAAAACCACCGACGAATATCGCCGGGATTGACGTTAAAGAAGTCGGTCGTAAAGACGGGGTGAAATTCTATCTCGCCGACGGTAGCTGGATACTGCTACGCGCCTCCGGTACCGAACCGCTGATCCGCGTATACATGGAGACTCACTCCGCTGAGCAGTTGCAGAAAATCGCTTCTACAATGGAAACCGCGATCGATGCGCTTAAATAAGAGATGGATGGTAGGGTGTGTTACGGCGCAAGCCTAACGCACCTTTTTGCGAAGATAATTTCGGTGCGTTACGCTGCTACAGTGTTACGGCGCAAGCTAACGCACCTTTTTGCGAAGATAATTTCGGTGCGTTACGCTGCCGCGATAACACACCCTACAGTTAAGACAAGATAGGAAACACGATTGCCATGACTAAATTACTGATTTCGACAATCGCCGCTGTCTGGATCGCATTCATCGCCTTATTATCCGTCCAGAATGCTAGCATCGTCAACCTAAAATTTGTCTTCTGGAACTCGATCGATCTGCCGTGGGGACTAGTTTTAGCGGGTGCCGTCGCCCTTGGCTTTATTATCGGCGGCTGCATCCCACTGCTCATAAAGCAACAATGATGCAACAAATGTCAAGCGGCGGTAGGCAAGCACAGATCTAAGATCGACCTAATTCCCGCGCGAGTCGCCAGTAGCCGAACTCTAGACATTAAGATTTGTTGCCTAGTTTTCAGAATCGGGGACGGATTGGCTGGTTATACTGGTATGGTAGTATGGCTCGATCGCAATCAAGCTCCATGTATCAGCCATTTTTAAACCACTTAGAAAGCGAACTGACAACTAAATTCGACTTACGACCGCGAACGATTCCAGCGGGATTGGAGTTAAATGTTAGCGATCGGGGCAAGAGTCCGGCAAGGATTCAAAGCTGGTCTTATCAATGCCCACAGTTGCGAAAAATCCGGTATACATACATTGATGCTGGTGCGAGTTCTCAAATTTTCAACTGTGTTATTTACCCCAGTTATCATTACGATCTGCCGCTGTTAGGATTGGATTTCCTGTCATTTGGTAAAGTTAAGAATCTAGTGGTACTTGATTTCCAGCCATTATTTCAAGATGCTGCCTATCAGCAAAAATACATCGAGCCACTGAAATTTCTGCACGATCGCTACCCAGATCTCTCGCAAGATTTGGAGATGAAATTTTATGACTCCAACCAATATTTCTCCAAGTATCTCCTGTTTGCCAAAACCGATGTCGAAACAGTTTCGACGCGACTACTCGCAGCCTTTAAAGATTATCTAGACTTGTACTGGCAGACGATCGATAGCGCCGAACCATTGACCGATCCTGCTGATATTCAACGCATTGTCAAAGCCCAAAAAGACTACGATTGTTACAGTGCCGAACGCGATCCTGCATCAGGATTATTTAGCAGCTATTTCGGACACGAATGGTCGGAACGCTTCTTGCATGAGTTCTTATTTGAAGATTCAGCACCTTTAGCTGTGCGCTAGGGAATAGGGGATAGGGAATAGGGAATAGGGAAAATATCTGCAATTATATGTAAGAACCCTAAACCCTGACTTCTATGCTCTATCTCCTATCCCCTGTCTTGATTCGCTGTCTTGTCGTTTTTTTATTAGGGGGGAACCCCCGAATAAAAACGCCGCTAAACCGTCGGGGAACCCGACGAGCGCGAATCGCTATTCCCTATTCCCTAAAAAATGACACTTTACCAACCATTCCTCGACTACGGTATCGATTATCTCAAATCGCGGCTGGATCTTAGTGAGTATCCGATTCCGGCTGGATTCGATCGAAAGAGTGCGATGACTGGAAAGGGGGATAAACAAGCCGAAGTCCTCACGACTAGTTATGGCTTCCAGTCGCCTAAACTGCGGCAAATTCGGGCTGCACACGTCCAAGGCGGACAATCGTTGCAAGTGCTCAATTTTGTGATTTTCCCGCACCTAAACTACGATTTGCCCTTCTTTGGGGCGGATTTAGTGACGTTACCCGGCGGACATCTGATCGCGATCGATATGCAGCCGTTATTTTGGAACGAGCCAGCGTATCAAGAGCATTACACCACGCCGATTTTACCGATGTTTCACGAGTATCAGGCTCAGCTGCCGTGGGGGGGTGATTTTCCGGAAGAAGCACGAGCCTTTTTCTCGCCAGCCTTCTTGTGGACGCGTCCGCAGGAGACAGCAGCCGTCGAGACGCATGTCTTTGGAGCCTTCAAAGATTATCTTAAAGCCTACCTAGATTTTGTCGATCGCGCCGAACCGATTAGCGATCCGCACCGCTTGCAGGAAATCGAGCAAGCGCAACTGCGTTACGTTCGATACCGCTCCGAAAAAGACCCAGCACGCGGGATGTTGAAGCGGTTTTACGGTGAAGAGTGGACGGAAGAGTATATCCACGGCTTCTTATTCGACTTAGAGCGAAAATTACCCGCACATTCAGAAGCTCAGTAACTTTGAACCGCATGAATCGATCGATTATGAGAGCCGACGGGAGGAGTTAGGCACCAGCGGCACTCGCGGCTGGCGGCACGATCGCGATCGCATCCACAGCCGCGAGTGCCGTTTAAAAGTGGTGTAACTATGGTACCTAATTTTGGAGTTAGAAGCTTTACACAGTTAGATTATTAACGTTTGTGACAAAGATCGGTAGAAGCAAATAATAATACACAAAAAGTTGTATAAGTTTAAGGGATCGGTAGTCTCGATTACTAAACATCAGCTCGATCCAGCCAGCATAAATTGGCTATAATATGAGAGTTTTCGCAAATTTATTAAGCTATGTTAAGCGATCGCGAGACAGCAGCCGAAAGATTTGACACCAAAACTATTAAACGCATACAGGATTAAATATATGTTAGACGGATTCTCCAAGGTTGTCGCCCAAGCCGATGCACAAGGTCAATACCTCAGCACCGGACAATTAGACGCCCTGGCAGCAATGGT
>NZ_JANMZA010000405.1:0-10502 GCF_031382685.1 Chamaesiphon sp. OTE_8_metabat_110
ACCCTAATTCAGCAACGCCGGAGATTATTTATGCGATCGTAATGACGACAGTACTGCCACCGATTTGTCTTGACGCGCTAAACCTGGAGGAAACCTCCAGAGCGCACGTCGCAAAATCGGGGCTAACGTTACAAAGTCCGCCTGTCTTGACTGAAACACATGCGGAGGGACCCTCCGCGTGATTTCAGTCGCTGTCTTGAAAAGGTGCTCTACTTGCGGCGTTTTTATTCGGGGGTTCCCCCCGAATAAGAAAACGACAAGACAGGGGAAACCCCAAGACCGCACTTTTCGCTACGCGGACTAACTAATCAGTCCGCGTAGGCGGACTTTGCATCACAAGCCGAGACTTCTAGTCTCCAGGCATTTGTTATCCCGACTGATTACTTAATCTTAAAAACAGTACTAAATCGAAGGTCAGCTTCGTAGCTGTGCGTTAGCTGTGGCTGGATCTGCTGCTGATACCGCCGCTAATGGCGATTAGCATTACCTGTTTGGGTTTCTGCTCGCCAGACATCTGGAGATGACCCAGCAGTTCGCCCAAAACCTGACTCAAACCGTCGCATGTATCGCTTCCGATCTGCCGCTCTACTAGATTTGCAACCAATGTGTTGCCTTGTCTCCGATACTCGATCGGTAGACCGCACATCCATAAACCAGTCGCTGATGATACCATAAATAGATACGAAAGCTGTAAAGATTTGACTACCTCAGCACTCATAAATTTTAGATTAACTTCCCTATCGCTTGCCTCCTATGCTGAAAAAATTATTTGGCGATCCTAACGCACGTAAACTGAAAAAGTATCAACCGATCGTCACAGAAATCACCCTGCTAGAGGAAGAGATGCAGCAACTCAGTGACGAACAGCTCAAAGGGAAAACAACCGAATTTAAACGCAGATTGGAGCAGGCGAATAATGATGAGGAAGAGAAGGAACTCCTCAACGATATTCTCCCCGAAGCTTTTGCGGTAGTTCGCGAAGCCGGGAAGCGGGTCTTAGGTTTGCGACACTTTGATGTCCAAATGCTGGGGGGTATGGTGCTCCACGAAGGGCAGATTGCCGAAATGAAGACCGGGGAAGGTAAAACTTTGGTAGCAACCCTTCCAGCTTATTTAAACGCCCTCACAGGTAAAGGCGTCCACGTTATCACTGTCAACGATTACCTCGCCCGACGGGATGCGGAGTGGATGGGACAAGTTCACCGCTTCCTCGGTTTGTCCGTGGGACTGATCCAATCGGGGATGAATCCTCCCGAGCGGAAGAAAAATTATGCCTGCGACGTGACTTACGCAACTAACAGCGAGTTGGGGTTTGACTATCTGCGGGATAACATGGCGGAATCGATGGCGGAAGTCGTCCAGCGTCCGTTTAACTTCTGTATTATTGACGAAGTAGACTCGATTCTGATCGATGAAGCGCGGACACCGTTGATTATTTCCGGTCAAGTCGAACGTCCGACGGAGAAGTATCTTCAAGCTGCGGATATCGCTCGGGGTTTGAACAAAGAAAACCATTACGAAGTAGACGAAAAAGCGCGCAATGTCCTGCTATCAGATGAAGGTTTTGCTGAAGCTGAGCGACTTCTAGGCGTAACGGATCTCTATGATGAAGCCGATCCTTGGGCGCATTATGTCTTTAATGCCATCAAGTCGAAAGAACTTTATATCCGCGATGTCAATTACATCATCATGAATGATGAAGTCACGATCGTCGATGAATTTACCGGACGGGTACTCTCAGGACGCCGCTGGAGCGATGGTTTGCATCAAGCCGTCGAAGCCAAGGAAAAAGTCAAAATTCAAAATGAAACCCAAACCCTAGCGACGATTACCTATCAAAACTTCTTCTTGCTCTATCCCAAACTCGGTGGGATGACAGGTACAGCCAAAACCGAAGAAGTCGAGCTAGAAAAAACCTACAAAATCCAGGTCACAGTCATGCCCACTAATCGGGTGCGCCAGCGGTATGACTTTCCAGATGTGGTCTATAAGACCGAAGAAGCCAAATGGCGGGCTGTCGCTCAAGAATGTGCAGAGTTTCACCAACAAGGTCGTCCCGTTCTCGTCGGTACTACCAGTATCGAGAAATCGGAAGTCCTCTCCCGCCTGCTGCATCAACTCGAAATTCCCCACCAACTCCTCAACGCTAAGCCAGAGAACGTCGAACGGGAATCCGAAATCGTCGCTCAAGCCGGACGCAAAGGTGCAGTCACGATCGCCACTAACATGGCAGGTCGCGGTACGGATATCATCTTAGGTGGGAACTCCGACTATATGGCGCGGCTCAAGCTGCGCGAGTACCTGATGCCGCGCATCGTCGCCCCAGAAGACGATGGCAACTTCAGCCCCGCAACTGTAGCTGCGGCGCAACAAAGCAAGGCTTCCGGACAAGGTTTCGGTGCTGGCAAAAAAGTGAAAACTTGGAAAGCCTCTCCCGACATCTTCCCCACGGAAATCTCCAAAGAGACCGAAGCTTTACTCAAAGATGCGGTCAACTTCGCTGTTGGCTATTATGGCGAACGCAGCGTATCCGAACTCGAAGCTGACGAAACCATCGCCGTCGCTTGCGAGAAAGCACCGACCGAAATCGAAGCAATCCAAAAACTGCGGAATGCCTACAAAGCCATTCGCAAAGAGTATGATGCGTTTACTTCTGTCGAACACGATGAAGTATTAACCAATGGCGGTCTCCATGTCATCGGCACCGAGCGTCACGAATCCCGTCGGGTAGACAACCAACTCCGAGGTCGGGCGGGTCGTCAGGGCGATAAAGGCTCTACTAAGTTCTTCCTCAGCCTCAAAGATCCCTTGATGCAAATCTTCGGTGGAGATCGAGTCACTGCGCTGATGGATGCCTTCCGCGTCGAAGAAGACATGCCCATCGAGTCCAAAATGCTCACCAACAGCCTCGAAGGTGCCCAGAAAAAGGTCGAAACCTACTACCACGACATCCGCAAACAGGTATTTGAATACGACGAAGTGATGAACAATCAACGTCGTGCCATTTATGCCGAACGCCGTCGCGTCCTTGAAGGTCAAGACCTCAAAGAACAAGTCGTCCGCTACGCCGAACGGACGATGGATGATATCGTCAACGCCTATATCGACCCAGAGCTACCACCCGAAGAATGGAAAATCGAAAGCCTCGTCTCCAAAGCACGGGAATTTGTCAATCTGTTCGACGATTTGACCCCCACCCAAATCGACGATATGACCTACGACGAAATCAAGGTCTTCATGCGTGAAGAAGTCCGCCGCGCCTACGATCTCAAGGAAACGCAAATCGATAAAGTCCAAGCCGGACTGATGCGCCAAGCCGAACGCTTCTTTATCCTCCAACAAATCGACACCCTCTGGCGCGAACACCTCCAATCGATGGATGCCCTCCGCGAATCAGTCGGTTTGCGCGGTTACGGTCAAAAAGATCCGTTAATTGAGTACAAGCAAGAAGGTTATGAGATGTTCCTGGAAATGATGACCGACATTCGCCGGAATGTGGTCTACTCGATGTTCCAATTCTCCCCCGAACGTCAAGCCCAAGCAGCATAGAAAGTACCTAACATCGATCGAATCCAGCATTGCTAGCAATGCTGGATTTTATGTTTCAATCCAACCTACGCTTTCTGATTATTTCAGGATTCTATTTAGTTAGCCTATTTGGGTACATTAAATGTAAGTTGCGCCAGCCAGTAGAGTGGGCAATGTCCACGAATTAATTGCTGTAAATTAATTTACGTGTATGGATATATAGCAACCGCAAAGGCTGTTAGGACACAGCGATTGAAATCGCAGCTTGTGATGCAAAGTCCGCCTACGCGGACTAATTAGAAAACGTCCTAACGATCTTGACTATTGCTATAATTCCGGTTTACAACCTCAAAAAACTTATTGTACAAGTAAAATGTCGGTATAATTGTTGGAAAATCACATAATAATGTCACATCTTAATCGTCTCTGTTTATTAATTCTTGCAATAGCCACCTTCACGATGCCTATTAACCCACCAGTTTTAGCTCAACGGAGACATCCAATGGAATCTGCGGGAATTCGATCGATTAATGGAGATTTCAGCACTAGTGTCAAATTTATTAACAACAGTTCAATTACTGTCAATGTCTATTGGCTGGACTATAATGGAAAGCGAAAATTTTATAAATCTCTTCAGGCTGGAGAGCAATATATCCAGCAGACTTATCTCACACATCCCTGGTTAATTACAGATACTAGCAATAGTCCGCTATACCTGTTTTTTCCTGATGCCCAAGCCAGAATTGCGGAAATTCAATAACATAACAGATGAAGTCGATCGAGGAGAGCAACTTTCAGATGAAGATAATTTAGAGGAGTTAAACTAATGCGTTACGCGACAATCATTTAAAAAATGCCAAATAACTATTCTGCTTATGTCCCGGTGATAAAAAAGTAGGGTGGGCATTGCCCACAAATTGTTTGAGTTTGGCGTAAAAAACAATCGATTAGAGTAACCGATCGAGTGCCCGATCTTCCTTGATTTTATTGACGATCTGTTTGATTTCTTGGGTGCGATCTTTGGCGACAATTAGGGTGACATCACCATCGCGGACGACGACGACATCTTCTAAACCGATCGTGACTACGACTTCCTCCGGATTGCTGGCATAAAGTACCGCTCCGTGGGTATCGATACAGACATGATTGGCTAATTCTACGTTAATATTATCTCCTTTGAGGAGTCGCTCGATCGCGTTCCAATCGCCTAAGTCATCCCACCCAAAATCAGCGGGAATTACATAGGTTAATTTGGTCTTTTCCATCAAGGCGTAATCGATACTGATCTTAGGTAATGTCGGATAAATACTGACACCTTTATCGATTAGTAATTGCATCAATTCTGGCGCATATAACTTCAATTCACCGATCGCGGTTTTGGCTTTGAAAATAAAGATTCCGCTATTCCAGGTATAGTCGCCACTAGTAATAAAATCTTTGGCGGTGGAGAGATCGGGCTTTTCCGTAAATCGCAGGGCGTGATATGTTTTTAACTGCCCGTAATCCCCGCTATCTGCACCCTGCTGAATATAACCATAGCCGATCGAGGGGAAAGTAGGCGTGATGCCGAGGGTAACGATCGCGTCCTTAGTATCCGCTAATGCTACCGCCGCCGCGATCGTCTTGGCAAATGCCTCCACATCCTTAATCCAGGCATCGGCGGGAAAAAAGCCAATTACCACATCGTCCCCATACCGTTTGGCTACTTCCAAACTCGCCCACGCTACCGCTGCTGCCGTATCTCGACCCTCTGGTTCGGCGAGTAGATTTGCCGCTGGCAGGCTGGGTAATTGCTCCTGAACGCCCGTTTCGAGCAGTTTTGATGTAATTACCCAAATATCATCCCAACTACCCACGATCGGTAGCAGTCGGTTAGCTGTAGCTTGGATCAGGCTTTCACCACTACCATCGAGACAGAGAAATTGTTTGGGGCGATGTTTGCGGCTCAGCGGCCAAAACCGTTCTCCTTTACCGCCAGCCAGAATTACAGGGACAAATTTTGGTTGCATGGGATCGATTTAGAGGTAGCTAAATTTTAGTTGCGGACGTGCGTAATTAATTTACACTACCACGACAATTGAGCTTGTGAAGCACTCAGATTCATGTAGGGTACCCACGCTACCGCATACTGATAAGTTATTTGAGTTGCTGCGTAGATTTTTACCCCACCCCAGCCCTCCCCTTATACTGGGGGGGTTGGGGGGGTAAGCCCATTTTTAAACGAAGTATATAGATACTAGGTGTAGGCTATTACAGATAATCCTGAATGCTAAATCTAAGCAGGATTAACTTGTGGTTGACGGTGCAGAAGATTAATCACGGCGGCTTTTTCGAGCAGTCCAACTAAGATGCCATCGCTATCGGTGACACTGAGCGTCGTCACTTTTTTAGCTTCTAATTGCTCGATCGCTTGCAATAATGGTCGATCGCTGATGATAATCGTGGATGGCTCGATCGACTGCATGATTTCGCTGACTGCTGTATGTGCCCAACGATCGGATCGGACATCTTTGAGGGCGTCTAATGCTAGTTCGCCGACTAAGTGCCCAGATTCATTGGTAACGAGGAACTTCTGCCAGTTGCTACCAGTAAGGGTGCGTTGGTCTACAAATTCGCGGAGGGTGATATCTTGGGAAATCATCGGACTGTTGGGAGTGACGGCATCGGCGACAGTCATGCCAGTAAGCCGTTCTTGGACGCGGGCGAACTGGGCAGATTTACCAGCATTTTGCAACAAGAACGAACCGATGAGTAAGTTCCAGATGTTATCAAAGCTACCATACAAGAATATTGGTACTAGTCCCGACGCGATCGCGACCCAGCCAAAACCTTGACCGACGATGCTCGCGATTTTGACACCTTTGTACTGATTGCCAGTGACTTTCCAAACGATCGCTTTGAGGATATTGCCACCGTCGAGGGGTAAGCCCGGAATCAGGTTGAATAAACCGAGCGATAAATTGATGGCAGCTAAGACAGCCGTAATCGCAGCGACGGGGCCAGTTAGATGTCCGGCAAAGCCCAGGGTAGTGAAGATACCAAATAATACTAGACTGACTGCGGGGCCTGCGATCGCGACCCAGAAGGCAGCAGCGGGAGAGTCGGATTCTTTTTCTAAGCTGGCTAGTCCGCCAAAGATGAATAAAGTAATCGAATCGACTTTGATGCCCTGCTTAATGGCGACAAAGCTATGTCCTAGCTCGTGAGCGAGTACAGAACTAAATAAGAGTAAAGCAGTAACTAACCCCAATATAAAAGGACTAGCACCTGGTAAAGACGGAAACTGTGTCGCTAACCCTTCACCATAAGTCCACGTCACCAGTCCTAATACTAGGAACCAAGTGGGATTGATATAGAAAGGGATACCAAACAACGAACCAACTCGGATACCATTCATTCCAACGACCTCTAAATCTGAGTCTACGAGCGATTCTTTGCTCGCTTTTCTCTATTGTAACTAAATATTAAGCAGTCTCTCACAATTGGGGCGGCGTAATATCCGCATCTCGGGGTTCGGTTGCTGGAGTTGGCTCACAGGCTCAAGTTTGTACGGCGAAATCATCGGGATGGATGCCATGATTGACCCAGACGATCGCGGCTTCGGCACTCGTCATGGTGGGCGGTACGCGTAAGATGTGAATGTGGGCGGTGGAGGGACAAACCATTTTGAGCAAGACCATCGGTTCGCGCTCGAATGACTGAAACCGTCGGGTTTTGAGTAGAGTATATTGTCGCCAAGTATCTTGGACGATCGCCCCAAAGTGGTTGTAAATTTGGAGATAACCGATCCGATCGATTAAGATCCGCCGGAGTTCGACCCGATTTTCAGCAAGTAACCATCGCGGGTTTAATCGATCGAGATCGACCCAATACTGACGGGGTAAATTAACACCCCCAAAGCGGACAATTTGCAAGCTTGGTAATGTTTGAAGTACGGATAGATCCGTAATTTCGTTGCCATCAAGTTGGATTTCTTGGAGATTTACTAACTTACTTATACTATCGGGGAGGTTAGTTAGTCGGTTGCGATCGAGATGTAATTTAACTAATTTAGTTAGATTGCCAATAGCTGTAGGTAGGTTAGTTAAGTGATTATTACTGAGATTCAGTTCGGTGAGATTTTCTAACTTAGTAATACTATCTGGCAACCTCGATAATTGATTGCGATCGAGATGTAACCAAGTGAGGCGATCGAGGTTGCCAATGCTCTCAGGTAAAGTAGCGAGGTGATTGTCTTTCAAGCTGAGACTAGTCAGCTTCGAGAGGTTGCCAATATTAGCTGGCAAAGCCGTTAGCCGATTCGATCCGACATACAGCCATTGCAAATTAGTCAGATTGCCAAGACTATCTGGCAGGTTAGTTAGTTGATTGGCACTCAGCGATAAACTAGTTAAACTAGCAAGATTGCCGATCCAGTTGGGGAGGCTAATTAACTGATTATTAAGTAACGATAGCTCGATTAGGTCTGGGCGATTGGCAATACTTTCTGGAAGTGTTTTAAGATTGCAAAACCGCAGGTCTAAGATCGGTTGCGAGTTGAGATTAGCAAATTCAATTTCTGGTTTTGATGTTAATAATTTCATAGTTGTCGATAGTAGTTGGATAAAAATCGACATGGGCAGGAGAGCGGAGATCTCATCTACCATCTCCCTGCTGTTCATCCATAACGGCACCTATTCTCGATCCAATAATCGATCGTACTTAAACTCTTTATTGCCTTGATAGTTAGTTAGCTCGCCTAGTTGTGCGAGTTTTTTGACACCAGGTTCTAATTTGCCATCGACGATCCAAGTTGGAAAACCTTTAATCCCAGCTTGCTCGCAGACAGTTGTCTGGGGCTTAACTTTGGCATCGGCAGCACATTCGATATGGTCGATTTGGCTCCACGCTTGCTTGCCAAATAACTGCTCCTGTTCGTGGCAATGCGGACACCAATAAGCGCCGTAGACTTTGACTTTTTGCTGCGTGAGATGTTTAGCCAGCTCGATTTCTGCGGCTCCAGAACTAGAGGTAATTTGCCAGCCGATCCCTGGTTCGGGTGCGGTAGTCGGTGCGAGTGAGATGATGTCGCTTGGGGGATCGGCAGCCAGCGTCGGTGCGGTATTTGCCCACCCCAGATGCAGGACAATCGTCAGGCTCAGGACGGCGATTGCCCCCATTAGGAAGCGCACGAATTTGGATCGGGGAAATTGGTGACGAATCATCTAAAGTAAAACCGCTGAGGTAGTAGTAATGTTTGCTGAGTAGCTGCGATCGATTAGGCTCGATGAATATTCCCGCTAAATATCTTTCTGGGCAGAGTTCCCGAAAGTATGCAGCTTTGGCAGATTTATCATCAACCCGCGATCGATTTGCAGGCGTTATGGAGCGATATTGTGTGCCTTTAACCAAGCTACTGCCAATTCGTACCCTTCTTGATTTTCTTGGGCTTGGAAGAGGAGCATAGCTGCTTTGATGCAGGCAATTCCATCGTCAGTCTCCCCTAAAAGGCTGCCAGCAAGTAGAAAAGCGACTGCGTTGGTGTTGTCGGTTTTAACGGCTTGGTAGTAATATTCTAGAGCTTGATTCGGATTGCCTTGTTTCTGGGCATCCAGCCCCATTTTGACGTAGCCCATCGATCTCTGACTATTGGTAGCCAGTTGTCTCGGTTGATGGCGGACAGCAGGTGCCGATGTGTTGCTGCGAATTGTCAGGGCGTCAGGTGCTAGCTCGGCACGAGTGCTAGTAGCGGTAACGAAGAGGAGGGAGGCGAGAGTAAGCGAGGAGATAATGTATTTGAACATGACGGTGCGGTGTGAGGGCTGATATGTATGATTAAACACCGCGCGCCGCTGAATTCCGTAAAGAGTTGTTTTTGCTACTATTTAGTTATGATTTAGTTGCATTTGTAGCGAGGTTGCTAAAATATTGGCGATACAACTCGCATCTGGGTACGACGAATTCACCATCAAATTTCACTAGTCCCAATCCTTCAAGTCTGCCTTTTAGGCGAGGGGATAAGATCGCGCCTTCAGTAGAGCTAAGCACATTTGCCAGTGCTGCGAGTAAGTCTGGGTAACTATTGAGGGTAGTTTCGAGACGGGCGAGGTGACGTTGATAAAAGATGCCCTGACGGCTGCTGGCAGTATCGATGAGCGTATTCAAATCGATGCGATCGCGAGCTACTTCAAACATGGCTAGTCTGACTAAAAAGGGATGTCCGCCAATGATGCTCATCAGTCGATCGCAATCTTTCTGCATCCAGTTTAGCTGATGTTTGGCGGCGAGTAACTCGATGCGATCGCGGGTAAACTCACTAACTTCGATACTAATGCCGACATTAAATGGCGATTGGTTAATATCGAGCGGGATATATACTTCCGCTGCATGGGAGATAATCAGTCGCAGTTTAGCCAGAATTTCGGTATGTTTGCCCGCTTCATGGAGACTGCGTAATAGGCTAAAGAAGTTGGTGTAAAGATGGGGAAAATCAAATAGCCGATCGATCGCATCTAAGCCTATCGTCAGCGGGACTCCCAAATCGGGCAGTAAATAACTCTCAAAATATTCCTGAGTACCGAGAGTCCCACCCACCATCATCGTGAGACTGCCATAGTCTTCTTGTTGAGCTTTGAGTGACACACTGGCACAAAACCAGTACAAGAATCGATCGGCGTCGCTCATCGCCGCTTCTGGTGCATGTTCTAGGCTCAGATATACGGTTCGATCGCCTTGACGTTCGGCTTGATGCAGCAATCGCATCATCATCGAAGTTTTCCCCATCTGGCGCGGTGCTTTGAGTCGGATCAGTGCGTGGGGTTTAGAAATTTCCGCTCGGCAATAAGCTTCTTGCGGCAATCGCTCGATGTAGAAGCTAGAATTGAGCGGCACAGAGCCTTCTGGAGTTTCGATCGCTACACTTGTCACTGGAATGTCAGTTAGCGAAGAAGGTACCCCTAGAGATTTTTCCGCTCTCCCCGTCTCCCCGTCCCCCC
>NZ_JANMZA010000553.1:0-2715 GCF_031382685.1 Chamaesiphon sp. OTE_8_metabat_110
GTAAGGTGCCCAAAATTTCTTTAATAAAGGGCAGCGACTCTTCCGGATTGAGAGGATGGAGGGCGTCGATTTGTGCCTGAGAGCGAATCGCTGGCTCGATAATTGGCCCTTTGCTCTCGATGATGTCAAAGGGAATTCCCAAGCCTGGGAGGGGCGTGAGGATGTCGGAGAACATGATGACGCCATCCGGCTCGAACGCCCGCCAGGGTTGGAGGGAGATTTCGATCGCCAGTTCGGCTTTTTCGGATCGATCGCGGAAGGAGGGATATTTGTCCCGTAAGTCACGATAAACTTTCATATAACGTCCCGCTTGACGCATCATCCACACTGGCGGTCGATCGAGTGTCGCACCTTTGGCCGCACGTAACAATAGGGGTTCTTGATTTATATCTGTCATTGTTAACTAATTTTACAGTTATTTAATATAGGATTACCGATCGGCTAGCAGGATAAAACTGGCTCTAGTTCGAGAGACATAGATCCCAGAATACCAAACTAGCTACCCTTTTTTCCGAGAAGCTGTTAGTATCGATCGGATTTTTAATACTTCAGCTTCCGGGAATAGTCGGGGGTCAGCTCCGCCAAATTAGGATGATTTGGGCCGATCGATGTAGGGATAGATACTACGACAGTAATAGGTCTAGCAGCGGGCTGGCTCGGTATTGCTGGTGCTGAGATGACGATCGGGTGCTGGTGGGAACTGTGGGGATGCGATCGAGCATGACATGAGTTCGATCGACATGTAAATGTAAGTTAGGATATGATTACATAAATTCTTAGCTATCCCGAACCTTTTAAATCGATTTTATGAATAGATTTTCAATTGCTTTAATCGCGTCAACTTCTCTTTGCAGCCTAACTATAGCGGAGAAAAGTTTTGCCGTGCAGCAAACTTGTTCGCTCTCCCTAACATGTAATCGATCGATTAGTAGTATTCAAGTTTACAATACTCGTCATATCGTTAAATCTACCAGTAGCAGTAGTGAAAGATCGGCATCACTGAGTATTAAATCTAAGGAAGATTATAAAACTCAATTGATTAAGATCGGCGATCTAAAGCCCTATAATCACAAAAATAACCTCTTCTCAGTATCCATCCCATCAGGGTGGAACAAAACCGATACCAGTAAGGCTGACGAAACGATCGTCACATGGGAAGATAAAACTGGGAATGCAGTGGTATCGATCGATATTTTTGATAATATTCCTGAATCAGAAATTCAGAATAATCCCGAATCTCTAGGTAGATTTCTGACTAAAACAGTAAATGATATTTATAAAAAGAGTCTCAAAAATGTCACCGTCAATCAGCCGGACGATCTCGGCAATGGTGTAGTGAGGCTATCCTGGGCGTATGAAAGTGAAAGTAGCGGTCAAAGTGTACCAATGAGTGGAACGAGTTTTATTCGACTCGATCGCAATCGGATTTCGTTGTTTACAGATATCATCCCTACCGAACAATTCGAGCGGATGAGATCTACACTCGATACAATGGTACAGAGTTTTACCGTCAACAGTGAGATTCCGCTGCCCAAGCCTTAGCGGCGATTGGGCGTAGAGGACTGGGGGACGGGGAGACTGGGTGATTGTTCTATTCACTATCCACTATTCACTATCCCCTATCCCCTACCCCCAGATAGATCCACCCGCGCGATCGAGAATTGTTACAATGTGAAAAAGTGCCATTTCCATGTCAGATCGAGCTAGCATTGTTTTTCCCAATCAACTTTTCCGGCAACATCCCGCATTACATCCGGGCGGAATTGTTTATCTAGTTGAAGAGTGGCTGTATTTTCATCAATACAACTTCCACCAGCAAAAATTGTTATTACACCGCGCGACAATGCGGATGTATGCAGATCGCCTGACTCAGCAAGGCTACCAAGTACGCTATATTTCAGCGACGAGTGCCGAATGCGACGTGCAAAAACTTTTACCCCTCATCGCTAGTGCTGGAGTGCGCGAACTCCACTATGCAGATGTCGTAGACGATTGGCTTCAGCAGCGGTTGACGGCGGGAGCGCAGCAGCATCAGCTCCAATTACAGCAATATCGCTCGCCCAATTTCCTCGAAGATCCTGCCGAAATAGCCAAGTTATTTGATAGTCGCAAGTACCTCAAACAGACAGATTTCTACATCAACCGCCGCAAACATCACGAAATTTTAGTCGATAAATTTGATAAACCCGTGGGTGGCAAGTGGACGTATGATGTTGATAATCGCCAAAAATTCCCCAAGACTCGATCGACTCCAGACTTCGATTTACCCGCATTGAATGAGTACGTGCGAGAAGCACAAACTTATGTGCGCGAACATTTTGGCAATAACTATGGCTCGGTAGAGCAGCCCTTCAAGCAGGGCTTTTACCCGACAACATATAGCGAAGCCGATGACTGGCTCAAAGATTTCCTCACCGTGCGCTTTGCTGAGTTTGGAGTATATGAAGATGCGCTGGTTTTAGCAGAGCCAATCTTGCATCATTCGGTACTCTCGCCGCTGCTCAATAGTGGATTGCTCTCGCCACAACAGATAATCGACGCGGCTTTAGAAATGGTGGATAAAGTACCACTCAATAGTCTCGAAGGCTTCATCCGACAGATCGTCGGCTGGCGCGAGTTTATGCGGATTACCTACGAGCGCCGGGGTAGATTCCAGCGCACGCACAACTATTGGGGTTTTACGCGCAAAGTACCCGAGAGCTTTTGGAACGGCAC
>NZ_JANMZA010000555.1:0-3922 GCF_031382685.1 Chamaesiphon sp. OTE_8_metabat_110
GAAGGTTTAGCCGAATGGGGACACGCCCGCATCCGCAAGGAGTTGGGTTATGGGGATCTGGAGCCAGATAATATTCGCGATATGTTGGCGCAACGCTATCAGGGTTCGCGGTATAGTTTCGGCTATCCAGCTTGTCCGAATGTGGCGGATCAATTACATCAGTTGAAAATCATGGGTACCGAGCGGATGGGGATGACGATGGATGAGAGCGAACAGCTATATCCTGAGCAGTCTACAACTGCGTTGATTGTCTATCATCCGACAGCTAAGTACTTTAGTGCTTAGGATTGGTTAAATCCATGTGAAGTAGACCTGTCAAATCTTGTCTACAACCTGAAATTTAGATAGTGGGTAATGCCCACTATCTAAATCTTTTACTTACCAATGTAAAAATAGATTATGTCTTTAAGATTAGAATGTGATAACCAAGGTGGTGTAATAATAGCTGACAAATCCTTTTTTCAGAATCCAGATCCAGAGAAAATAGGGATTTCTTATGTTTTTGATATTGCGTTAGATAGAGAGGGAGGAACTGAATTAATTTGTGATTTTAATGAAGAATGGAATCAAGTATGGTGCAGAGAAACATTATTTTTGGTAAATGAAATCAATAACGGAAATTTTTCATTTGTCACTTTGCCTGTCGGTGATTTTAATTTAGAAATACTAGACAACAAAATCATTAAAGATGACATGTGCTTTTTTGTTGAAAGCAAAATTGAGGTTAAGACGCAAGAAATTTTGCTATTTGAAGCTGGTAGCTGGCTAGAGGATATAGATATAGGAGATGTAAAGCCATCATATAAAATAGATCTAGAAAATGGATGGTATAACATTCAAATGCAAATTGACAATCGTATAGAAAACGAATCTGAAGATAGTTACCTAGTCGGTAATATGTTAATTAACATAAGCAGAACAGAAGAGAGCATCAATCCACTTCTTGAACTTCCCTGTTATCAAAATTGGCTTTCTATAAATAATTAGTTTGGTATAACGGGCAAGCTTTCAAAATAAAGATCCTATTTCAATACTGGATTATGCCCACAAATTCTAACTATCGAGTTGTCGATCGATTATGTCCAATTGATCGATCGATATTGACGCTCGATCGATCCTGGCACAATCCGCGATGATATTAATGTTGATTTCTTTGGTTGCGATCGGGTAGTGTAGGCAAAGCTCGATCGATTTGGGGTTGGTTCGATCGAGCTGTTTTGATTCGATCGGGTGGTGGTGGGATTCGATCGCCAGATGTCGAAAGGGCAATAGCGATCTACAATAGAAAGTAGCAGTATTTAGCTAAATTATCATGAATACTAAAGAGCTAATCGTCAGCGAACTAGAATCAACATCAGAAGACCTATTATCTGAAGTGTTACAGTTTGTTAAATCTATTAAACGTCAACAGCCTGTATCGAGCTCAACAACAGCACGCCAACGCATACCTAATTTAGAGCAGGGTAAAATTATCATGAGTGATGATTTTAACGAACCATTACCTGATTCCTTTTGGTTGGGAGTCGATGAGTGAAGGTCATTTTAGATACACAAGTATTAATTTGGTGGGCAAATGATGTATCGAATATTTCCGATCGCGTCCAGAATATTATCTTTGATGTAGACAACGAACTATTGGTTAGCTTGGCAAGTATTTGGGAGATTCAGATTAAAATTTCTTTGGGTAAATTAAGTTTGCCTCGACCTTTACCAGATATTATCGCAACACAAGTTAGCGAAAATCAGATTAAAATTATGCAGATTGAGTTATCGCATATTTATACGCTCGATCTGTTACCACTTCATCATCGCGACCCTTTCGATAGAATAATCATTGCTCAAGCTATGAATGAGAAAATATTAATAGCTAGTATAGACAAAGCCTTTGATGCTTATTCGATCGAGAGAATTTGGTGAAATTATAACAACTAGATTAGAGTATCTGTGATGAATACTAGATTAGAAGTTCAGTCAGCTATTAAGCAATTACCAAAAGATGAAATTCGCGAGCTGTCAAAATGGCTGCAAGAATATCTAGATAAAAAGTGCGATCGGCAGATAGATCTAGATGTTGGGCTAGAAGTTAATCCAGCAGTTATTGAGCAATTGTTAGCGATTCGCCAGAATAAAAGTCTAACTCTGACAACAGAAGAGGTAAAACAGCGGCTGGGATCGATCGAAGAGGAGCATCTGATATTAAAGTTTGCAGGTATTTTTGAAGACGACTCAGATTTTGAGGCCGTAGTAGCTAATATCGAAACCGATAGATCGGCTACAATTGAATAGCAAAGGACAAATAGAATATGTCAGAACAATTAGAAGAACGACTGACATTATTAGAAGCTGAAGTCGATCGACTTAAACGCAAAATCGATCCAACCCCTGTCAATTTACCTTGGTGGGAAAAAATAGCTGGAACCTTTGCAGAAAATTCCGCCTATGATGAAGCAATGAAATTGGGGCGGGAATATCGAGAATCCGATCGAACAACGGCTGTGGATGCAGTAGATGAGTAGATGTACATATTAGATACAGATCATCTCAGCGATTCTCCACTCTAATCCAGAGATACTTCCGACATTGAGGATGTGTACTTGCCCACCTATTGCCAGAGATCGACTCATTGGGTTATCTGGTGTCGCGAAGAGTGTCGTCGATCGAATGGAGATTTATGGTAGATTACCCGTGAGACTGACCATCGACCGTCTGAATGAAGAATTAGAAAAGATCGCCAGCATTATTTCAAGGCTTGCAGATCGAGATATTCTTCCTTGGCTGGATACGAATCAATCACCGACAGAAACCGAAATTTACCGCGCATCGACTATTATCGCAGATCGTTTGTGTGGAGCATCAGCCGATCCGATCGTGCGGAATGCCCAAGAAGCAAGACAATTGAGAGAGATTGCTACATGGCTTGATGAGCGTGGTTATCGGTTATTATCTGCGGCTGAAAGGGTGCGGTTTAATGAAATGCCACCAGGAACATATAGTTTTCGGTTGAATTTACCTGTCAATTTGATCGATGAGGGAGGAAAAACTGTTAATATTCCCATTGATGCGGTGATTATGCGTAAAACTGCCAAACCAGGCGACTATCCCTTATCGATCGAAGCAAAATCGGCTGGTGACTTTGCAAATGTCAACAAGCGCAGAAAAGAAGAAGCCCGAAAAGTACAGCAACTTAACGCAACCTATGGCAATAAAATCGAGTTTGTTTTATTCTTATGTGGCTACTTCGATACTGGATATTTAGGCTACGAAGCGGCGGAAGGTATAGATTGGGTTTGGGAGCATCGCATCAATGACCTTGCAGAATTTGAATTATGAGCAATTTTTTGACATTGCTTCAACGGAAGCTCAGAGAATAATCGAACAAACACAACTAGATGCTGCTAAGAATTCCACCGAACGGAACCGTTTGGGTCAATTTGCGACACCGAATACACTAGCGATCGAAATCATTAATTATTCAAAAACCTTACTTCCACCCGATCGAAAAATTCGATTTTTAGATCCAGCAATTGGGACTGGTTCTTTTTACTCTGCTTTGTTGCAATCATTTTCGATCGATCGAATCGAAAGTGCGGTTGGGTATGAGATCGATTACCTACGGTAGGCTACGCCAACGAGATTTTGCTGAAACTGCCATTAAGTTATGGGCTAATACACCGCTCCAACTTAATATCGCCGATTTTACAGAAAGTATTGCACCGCAGAATGAAAAAGATAGGGCTAATTTATTAATTTGTAACCCGCCTTATGTTCGACATCATCATCTATCGATCGACAAGAAAAAATCTCTCAAGGAACTAGGAATAGCAGCTACTGGCACTCAATTAAGTGGTCTTGCAGGTCTTTACTGCTACTTTTTATTAGCAGCACATCAATGGATGTCGCCAGATGGACTGGCTTGTTGGGT
>NZ_JANMZA010000581.1:0-2054 GCF_031382685.1 Chamaesiphon sp. OTE_8_metabat_110
GAAAACGCAATTTGGGTATGTTTGTCGAAACTCGCGCATCAGATCGTCAATTTCTATTAATTCTTGATCTATATCGATCGATAAGGAACTCAATGTCGGATCTGTTTGAATATTGAGTAACAATGATATTTTATTCTCTACCTGTAAAACCCGTTCTTGTAAGCTTTGTGCATCCATCATAAAAGTGTCAATGTGTTATTTATAATTTTTCATTTACAAGCAGAAATATCTAATTAGTTACAATGATGTAAATATCTGAAACCTTGATGGTGGGCAGCGCCCACCCTACTAAAGCCTAAAGCTGAAACCTTTGTGGTGGGCAGTGCCCACCCTACTAAAGCCCAAAGCCTAAAGCCTAACATCTAAAGCCCAAAGCCTAACATTTAAAGCCCAAAGCCTAATTCTTTAACTGCTGCTAAATACTGAGTATCTGCTGCTGTAGCGATCGATTCTAGCCCAATTTCGGGAGTGGGTACGATGCGATCGGGTGTGATGCCCAATTTGTGGATATCGTGATGGTTGGGAGTTTCATATTTGGCGACGGTGATGGCTAAACCACTACCATTGGGGAGATCGAATAAAGATTGGATCAAGCCCTTGCCAAATGTCTTGGTACCTATCAGTGTAGCGCGTCGATTATCCTGCAAGGCTCCAGCGAGGATTTCACTGGCACTGGCAGTCCCTTCGTTGACTAGTACGGCTAAGGGTGCATCGGTAAGAGCAGTACCATTGGCATCGATTTCATCGATCGCACCCCGCCTGTCAACAGTGTAGACTATCGGCTCATCATTGAGCCATTGACGGGCAATCTCGACCCCAGCTTGTACCAGTCCGCCAGGATTGTTGCGCAAGTCGAGAATGTAAGCAGTCGCGCCTTGTTGTTTGAATTTGGTAATATTCTCCCCCAGTTCTTTGGCAGCTTTGGCACTAAATTGGGAGAGGCGCAGATAGCCGATTTTGCGACCGTTTCGGTGTGCAGTTCGGCGGTAACGGGATTGAGTTCGATTTTTTGCCGGATTAAAATTACCTCGCGAGGAGAGTTTGCAGCGGTTTGAATGAGTAAACTGACATTTGTACCCGTCGCGCCGCGCATTTTCACAGCAGCGGTGTCCAGTGTTAATTCTGTTGTGGGAGTGGCATCGATTTCGACGATCGTGTCATGGGGCAATATTCCGGCTTGAGCGGCAGGGGAACCAGCAATGGGAGCAATTACCTCAATTTGCTTACTACCGGGCTTCACGCCGATTTGTAAGCCCACTCCAGACAGTTCTCCTGCCGTGTTCACTTGCAAAGAGCGATATTGCTCCGGGCGCAGCAATCGTGTAAATGGTTCGTCCAAACTAGCAATCATTTTGGTAATTGCTTGGTAAGCCGCTTCCTCATTAGGAATTTGTTGCTTGAGAGTACGATCTCTTACCAACCACCAATTTTGATGATTGAAGCCGTTATCGTAATAAGCCTGATTTACCGTCCGCCATGCCTGCAACACCAATTGTTGCTCCGTGGTAAAAGCAGCGGCTGGAGGTACGTTCCCGAGCCAAAATAGAGCCACTTGCAGACTCAAGATCCAACCAAACCAAAAACTAGCTCTCACGATCGGTACCACTCTCCTTTCGAGGTGTGTTAAATTTTGTAGAGGTATTATGAGTGACCTGCCACCAGATATTACCAAATTAAACAATTTTGGGCATATTTGGTATAAGCACATGTGTTTAGCACATCACTGCTTGGCATAGTACATCTTAACCCTGCCATTATTTTGAGCCATTGGGATCTACATCCTACTGGCGTTATAATATATAACACGACATTAGAGAGAAGCACGGCACCCGTCAATGTTTACCAAGCAAGTCACAAACAGTAAAACCTACCAATGGTTTGACGAACGTCTCGAAATCCAAGCACTATCCGATGATATTGCTAGTAAGTACGTTCCACCCCATGTTAATATCTTCTACTGCCTTGGTGGGATCACCTTAGTCTGCTTCGTAATCCAGTTCGCTACTGGTTTTGCGATGACTTTCTACTATTCGCCGACTGTAGCTGATGCTTTC
>NZ_JANMZA010000638.1:0-2030 GCF_031382685.1 Chamaesiphon sp. OTE_8_metabat_110
CCCGCGCCGATCTCGATCGAGAGTTATTATTTTCGAGAGAAGATGACGATGTAGAATCGATCGATGCACGAATGCAAGCGTTCCAGACTTGGCGGAAAAAATTAATTGTCTGTACGGTAGATTCAGTTTTAGGCTTGATTCAAAATAATCGCAAACCGCTATATGCTTGGGCGGCGATCGCTCAAGGAGCATTTGTATTTGATGAAGTTCATGCCTATGACGATCGGTTATTTGGAGCATTACTCCAATTTTTGAGAGCTTTTCGGGGTGCGCCAATTCTGTTGATGAGTGCTAGTTTTACTAATGGACAATTACAGAAAATTCGGGAGGTGATGGCGGAACTAGGGGAGGACATAGCCGATCCAATTAAGGGGCCACAGCAGCTAGAAGAGCTACCCCGCTATCAATTTCGGTCGATCGATACTAATAGTCCTCAAGCATCGCCGGAAATTTGGCAAGCAGTTATTGACACGCTCAAACAACGTCGAAAAGTGCTGTGGGTGACTAATTCTGTGCAAACTTGTATCGATCTTTATCGAGAGGCTAAAATCCAACTAGCTAAGGAAGGATTAGAACCGCCGCTAATTTATCACAGTCGCTATCGCTATTTCGATCGACTAGATAAGCATAAGCAAGTAATTGCAGCTTTTAGACACAATGATGCTCCCGTCTTGGCAATTACTACTCAAGTCTGTGAAATGTCCCTCGATCTGAGTGCCGATCTATTATTAACAGCGATGGCTCCAGCAGCGGCGATTATTCAGCGGTTGGGTAGACTCAATCGACGAGTTAGTGAGCTAGTTGATGGTGTATATACGTTAGATTCTGGCAAAATTTGCACTTGTATTGTTTACCCTTGGGAAAATTCTCGCCCTTATCAGGAAGAATTGGAAACTGGTAAACAGTTAGTCGATCGATTGCAAGAAAACTTGGCAATTTCTCAGCAAGATTTAGCAGATGTAGCGATCGAATTAGGTTGCCATCAACCTGAACTTAGCTCTTCTGCATGGTTAGAAGGAAATTGGGCGAGTTATCAAGGTATTCTGCGATCGGGTGGTATTACTATTACCGCGCTACTTCAGCAGGATATCGACATAATCAAATCTAAAGCCCAACAGCGACAAACCAAAAACAACTCTTATTTTGGACAAGCTTTAATGGCGGAAGCCCAAGGGTATGCCGTTCCAATTATTCCACCGAAAGGCTGGTATGAATGGAAGAAGATTCGTTTTTATCCAATTGCACCACCAACAGCAATTACTTATAGTCCTGAAACTGGAGCGGAACAATGCAAATAGAATTGAGTTTGGGCGATCCCAGCTTTACTATGTTGCATAGTGCGGGTTTGGCTGGTTTGTGGATGACATTACATCAACTAGATCGAGAGGGGGTAAAGTGTGAGGGATTAACTTGGAAGTTGGCAGATCGATCGATATCTTTAACTATTGATGGTAGCAATTTAGTTGCACTGCAATGGTTATTACAGGAATCTTTTCAATTGCAAGATGGCACGATCGCTCTACGAGGCTTGGATGCTAAATCGATGCAGCTCCAGGCACTGGCGATCGTTCATCAAGGTATTCTCGGTACATTTCTTCAACACAATAGTACGCATAAATCGGCAGGGACTAAAACTATTAACTTCGAGTTAGATGAGAATAAAATTATCTCGATAACTTCTAAATCACTAAATAGTTATGCCTATCAAGACTTTGCAGCTAGTTTGTGCGATAAAAATGGAGAATTATCAACCAAGCCGATTAATGTAGCTGGGTGGTTGAATCCTGGTGCCGCAGTGCGACATGTCGCTTTTAGTAGTAATACTAGTATTTCGGAGTCGGCGATTAATGCTCTATTATTGTTATTCGCTCCGGTTGCTTGCTACTACTATATTTTACGCTCGAAGCTTCGAGATAAACGCGCTCAATATGCTTTAGTCATTCCCGAAATTACGAACTTAGCTGCTTTTGCTAAATACAAACAAAATATTCACAGTCGCTATGCCACATATCAGGATTTTCATGCTTCTA
>NZ_JANMZA010000420.1:0-3372 GCF_031382685.1 Chamaesiphon sp. OTE_8_metabat_110
GCGAATTCGGCGACGAAGAGCCAGATACAAACGATACCGCCGAACTACCACCCAACCAGCATAAACTCAAAATCGAAGCCTCGCGCAAAGGTAAAGGCGGTAAAACAGTCACCATTGTCAGTGGCTTTCAAGTCTCACCAGAGACACTTACCAGCCTCACCAAGACACTCAAAAATCAGTGTGGTGCAGGTGGCGCGATCAAGGATAATACGATCGAGATTCAAGGCGATCATCGTCAAAAATTATTGGAGATCGTGACTAAATTGGGATACAAAGCTAAATTAAGTGGCGGTTAGAAATTGGAGTATTTTTATCGATCGAGAAATAATTCAGCCATTGTAGCGATTCGATCGAGTAGGCGATCGGCGTAGAGTGACAAGTAATTTGAATTACAAGCCGATTACTTGTCCGTGGCATGACCTACAGCCTGCGCATCATCGATATCCCTACTTCCGAACGTCCCCGCGAACGCCTACTCGCACATGGCGTCAAACATCTCAAGAATGCAGAACTAATCGCTATTTTGCTAGGAACGGGGCAAGGCCCTGGTAAACTGTCTGCGATCGGGTTAGGTGAATATATTCTCAATCATTTAGGGCAACATCAGCGAGATCCATTAGAAAGATTGCGCGATCTTCATCCCCAAGAATTAATGGATATTCCTGGTGTCGGCCCCGCCAAGGCGACCGCGATCTTAGCTGCGGTAGAATTGGGGCAGAGGGCTTGTGTCTTGCGTCCACCCGATCGAGCTATCATAGAGAGTCCCGATAGTGCCGCCGCCGCTCTGAGTCAAGAGTTGATGTGGTCTACTCAAGAGCGATTTGCCATATTATTATTAGATGTCAAGAATAGGTTGCTCGGTACTCAGTTAATCACGATCGGGACTGCCACCGAAACCCTCGCACCACCCAAAGAAATCTTCACCGCCATCCTCAAGCAAGGTGCCACCAAAACGATCGTCGCACACAATCACCCATCGGGCAGCACCGAACCCAGTCAAGCCGATCTCGATCTCACGCGGCAATTACTCGCAGGTGCAAAGTTACTTGGTATTCCCTTATTAGATCACCTGATTTTAGGTGGTGGGAATTGGAGTAGTTTACGGCAAAACACCAATCTCTGGGAAGAATGTCCGCAGGGAGATTGATACTCTCAATGTCAAACATGACAAGAAAATTCGTAGGCTGGGTTGCGCGTAGCAAAACCCAAAGAACACACCAGTATCATAGAAATGTTGGGTTTCATTCTGGTTGATGAGCGATAGCCGTTGGCGTAGCCTCGCCGTTGGAGACATCACAACCCAACCTACCCTAAAACTTTATCTTATTTTCTAGAATCAAGCGAAGTTAGGCATTATGAATAATTGCTCCTATTTAAAGTTGCACAACATCCCCTAACAACAGAATCGCAATTACCATCAATAAAGCTCCCGCAGCAATATCTAGAGTTCTGGGCGACAATACCTTCGCTAGATAACGCCCTAGTAATACACCTACCAAACTAGTTGCAATCAAAGCCGCACCCGCACCGAGAAACACGATCCACGGCGATTGAGACTCGGCACTCAACAATAGCGTCGCTAGTTGAGTTTTGTCGCCCATTTCAGCGAGGAAAATCGTGATAAACGTCGAGAAGAAAGTACTCCACACACTCGATTTTTGGAGACTTGTGGACGACTCAGTGACGATGGTTTGGACGACAATATCGTCAGATGAGGTTTCTGAAGTAGAAGGGCTAGTCACTGGACAATCTGAGTTTAGCTAGGTTTTCATTTTCCCCCTATCTTCTCATACCAATCGCAAAAGGTCGAGGCTTAAAGGAAAATTCCCAATTCTGTGTCAAATCGGATTGCCTCTAGACTGCGATCTCCATACACGCCTTCGATCTGCTCCCGACAACACGCGATCGCAAAATCATTCAAATCCTCCGGCTCGATCCCAAACATCGCCACGAAGGTATCTTCCTGTACCCGACAGAAGGAGGGGCGATCTTCATAAATATTACAGGATTGGGTATCGCGATCGAGATTCACACACCAGCCATCTTCGCCCACCATGCTCAGATAGATGGCTAGCTGCTCCGGTGGCAGGTACTCTTCCAAATCTGGTCGATCGCTCGGATCGAGGTTACAACAAGCCCCACACTGCTTCACACACCGCCACGTAGACATATTTTAGGTTGTTAGTTATTACTCATCTAGTCTATTAGTATTTACATCGATTTACACTTTCCCTGTTAAAATGCTCTCCCAGCGCCCATCTCCCATCTCCCATCTCTTTCATGTAGTTTTGTAAACGAAATTAATCTAATCCCGCGCAGCGCAGATAAGATTGTATCGCCGATCCTGTTGGCTATATAATAAATCTAAGTTTGTTTGAGAGGAAATATGGATTTTTTGAGCGGTATTGTTGATAGTGTACTGAGTATTAACTGGGAAGTAATCGCCCAACTGTCAATGGTGGCGATGATTATGATTGCTGGCCCAGTTGTGGTATTTTTACTTGCAGCCCTACGCGGTAATTTATAATCGGTAAGTGGCTAGTTATTTGTGATGTGAGTCTCTAGCCGCTAAACCTCTGGAGCTAATAATTCGATCTGTCGATCGAGTAAATCCACGCCTTGAGCTACATTCTTGATTTCCTGTAGCTGTGTGCGGAGTTCTGACGCACCTAAAAATCCCTTCGCATACCAAGTCATGTGCTTGCGAGCTTGCAGAATACCCCGCTCGCCTTTGTATGAGTACAAGTTTTGGAGATGTTCTTTGGCACATGCTAACCTGTCGATCGAACTTGGCGGTGGTAGCAGCTCGCCCGTTTTGAGAAAATGGTCGATTTCACCGACGAGAAAAGGATAGCCGAGCGTCCCACGCGAACACATCACCCCATCGGCTCCAGTCTGCTCCAGACATGCGATCGCAGCTTCTACTGAAAAGATATCACCATTGGCGATTACCGGAATCGATAGCACTGCTTTTACTCGTCGAATCCAGTCCCAATTAGCCGTACCATTATAGCCTTGAGCGCGAGTACGAGCGTGAACCGTGAGCATCTGTGCGCCAGCATCCTGCATCCGCTGAGCAAAATCTAAAATATTAATTTCATCATCCGACCAACCAATTCTGGTTTTGACCGTCACGGGTATATTAACAGCATTGACGACCGCTTTGACGATCGCGACGGCAGTATCGGGATCTCGCAGTAATGACGAGCCACCGCCATTTTTAGTGATTTTATTCACCGGACAACCCATATTAATATCGATCGTCTGTGCGCCTTGCTCGACAGCAATTTGAGCCGCTTCACCCAAGAAGTCAGGACGACAATCGAAAAACCAAATCGGTGACACCTGACAAGGGTGACTGAAAAACGCGGC